>DXDP01000468.1 GCA_019115445.1 Candidatus Nocardiopsis merdipullorum | reverse complement strand
ATGACGGTTACGGCCGGAAAAGTCGGCGCCCGCTCCTATGCTGGGGACGAAAGTTCGACCGGGACAATCGGGGGTGGGCGTGACGGTCTTCGACGACCTCGTCGGTCAGCAGGTCGCGACCGGACAGCTGCGGCGTGCCGTCACCGGGGCCGCCGACCTCGTTGCCGGTGGCAGAGGCACCGGGATGACACATGCCTGGCTGTTCACCGGGCCACCCGGCTCGGGCAGGGAGGAGGCCGCCCGGGCCTTCGCCGCCGCGCTCCAATGCACCGAGGGTGGTTGTGGCCACTGCGACTCCTGTCACCAAACGCTCGCCGGCACCCACCCGGACGTGCTGTACGTGCGGCCCAGCGGATTGAGCTTCGGTGTGGCCGCCACTCGTGACCTGGTACTGCGGGCCGGTTCCAAACCTTCCGGGGGACGGTTTCGCATCGTGTTGTTCGAGGACGCCGACCGGGCCACCGAGGCCGCCTCCAACGCACTCCTCAAAGCAGTGGAGGAACCCTCCACACGCACTGTGTGGCTGCTGTGCACCCCCACACCCGAGGACATGCTCGTCACCATCCGCTCCCGTTGCCGACTGGTCTCCCTGGCCGCCCCCGGAACCGACGAACTCCTGGACGCACTCGTGCGGCGCGACGGTGTCGATGTCGACACCGCTCGGGTCGCCGCACGTGCCTCGGCGGGGCGCATCGATCGAGCCCGGCAGTTGGCCACCGACCCCGAAGCCCGCAGGCGCCGTGAGGAAGTGTTGTCGATCCCGGCGAGGTTGCAGGGGCTGGGTGCCTGTGTCGCCGCCGCCACCCGGCTCCACCAGATCGCCGAGGAGGAGTCCAAGGCGCTCACCGGCGCCCTCGACGAGCAGGAGAAGGACGAACTCAAGGCCGCGTTCGGTGAAGGATCCACCGGCAAGGGCGTGGCCAAGGCCGTACGCGGCGCGGCGGGCGCGCTCAAGGAGTTGGAGGAACGCCAGAAGCGGCGGGCCACCAGGATCAAACGTGACACCTACGACCGCGCGTTGCTCGACCTGGCCGCGTTCTACCGGGATGTGCTGACTCTCCAGTTGGGCGCGGACGTGGAACGCTCCACCGAGGAACGCTCCGGCGACCTGCAAAGAATTGCGCGGGCGAGCACGCCGGAGAGCACGTTGCGCCGGATCGACGCGATCATGGCATGCCGAGAACGCATCGCGGCCAATGTCCACCCCCAGATCGCGTTGGAGGCCATGACCTCCGCGCTTCTTTCCGGGTGAGGCGGTCACTGCCGGACCGGGCACACAATGGGTGGTGCTGACGACGGGCCGACCCCGGTCGGCCACAACAGGAAGGCGACGCGTGGGGACGAGAGCGCGGGGTGTGGTGGCGGTCGTGGCCGCCGGGGCTGTGCTGATGGCCGGGTGCACGGTCGAGGGGAGCGGCGAACCCGCCGTGAACGACATCATCACATCGGATGTCGCACCGGAGGAGTTCGCCGAACAAGTTCTGGACTGGGGAACTTGTGACAGCGGGGCTTCGGGCACCGAATGCGCGACCTACGAGGTACCACTCGACTACGACGACCCCGACGGGGAGCGGGTGGAGATCGCCGTCAAACGTTTCCCCGCTTCGGGGGACGACCCGATCGGCTCTTTGCTGGTCAACCCGGGCGGGCCCGGTGGTTCCGGGTACGACTTCGCCGACGCGGCGCCGTTCATCATCGGTGACCAGGTACGCGAACATTTCGACGTGGTCGGCTTCGATCCCCGGGGTGTTGGCCGGAGTACCCCGCTGACCTGCTTGGACTCCGAAGGTATCGATGACTTGCTCGGGGCGCAGATCGACGGTGACGGCGACACGGACGCCGGGGCATCCACCGCCGAGGAAAGCATCGAGGAGCTGGAGGAGACCGGTCGCGCCTTCGTCGAGGCCTGCAAGGACAACGCCCCGGAACTGATGCTGCATGTGGGTACGGCGAACGTGGCCCGTGACATGGATCTGCTTCGGAGCCTGCTCGGTGATGAGGAACTGACCTACCTGGGGGCCTCCTACGGCACGCACATCGGGGCTCAATATGCGGAGCAGTTCCCCGATCGGGTGCGTGCCCTTGTGTTGGACGGTGCGGTCGATCCCGACCAGGAGGCGTTGGAGGCGAGCGTGGCCCAGGCCACCGGGTTCGAGACCGCGTTGCACGCCTTCGTCGAGGACTGTCTTGCATCGGTCGAGTGCCCCTTGGGTGGCTCCGGTGACACCGTCGAGGACGGCCTCGAGGTGCTCACCACATTCCTGGAGGGGGCCGCAGACGAGCCGCTCGACAACTCCATGGACGACCGTGAGGTCAACCGGGCCCGTGCGGAATTGGGTGTGCTCGCAGCCCTGTACAGCAAGGACTGGTGGCCGCAGGTGCGTGAGGGACTGGCCGACGGGATGGAGGACGGGGACGGCACCGTGCTGATGCAGCTCGCCGATGATCTGTACGATCGGGCCGACCTGGACGCCTACGAGAACTCCACCGCGATGCTCACCGCGGTCAACTGCTCCGACGCTC
>DXDP01000467.1 GCA_019115445.1 Candidatus Nocardiopsis merdipullorum | reverse complement strand
CTCCTGCTGACGATCGCGTGCTTGCTGGAGCCGGTCCTGGTGCAGGCCCTTGAGCTTGCCCGCAGACACCTGAGCCGAGCGTTTGAGCGTACCTCGGACTTTCCTGGAAAGACCCCCCTCGATCGCGGCCTTCTTGGCGGTGCGCCGACGTCGAGCAAGCTTGATCTGGGTCTGGGCCAGTTCCTTCTTCTGTTTGCGTACGTCGGACTCGGCCGCGCGTAGAGCCCGCTCGGCGGACTCCTGTTGGATGCCCAACGCCTCCTGATAGGCCGACCAGCCGCCGCCGTACCAGGTCACTTCGCCCTTGTGCAGCTCGGCGATGCGGTCCACCCGCTCCAGTAGGTCCATGTCATGGCTGATGACGATCAGGGTGCCCGACCGCCAGGTGTCCACGGCCTGATACAGGCGCCGGCGGGCGAACAGGTCCAGGTTGTTGGTGGGTTCGTCCAGCAGCAGCACGTCGGGGCGTTCGATGAGCAGCGCGGCCAGACGCAGCAGGATCGTCTCCCCACCGGAGAGTTCGCCCACGGTGCGATCCAGTCCGATGCCGCCCAATCCCAGCGTTTCCAGGGTGGCCTGCGCGTGTTCTTCCACGTCCCAGTCGTCTCCGATGATTTCGAAGTTGGCCTCGGAGGCATCGCCGGACTCGATGGCATCCAAGGCGGCGCGCTTGTCGGCGATGCCCAGGGCGTGGTCGACGGTTGGTTGGGTGTCGAGCGTGATGTTCTGCGGTAGATAGGCCAAGCGTCCGTGGACGGTCACCGAACCACGGTCCGGGCGCAACACACCGGCCAGCAGTTTCATCAGTGTGGACTTTCCTGAACCGTTGGTGCCGACCAGGCCGATACGCCCTCGGCCGGTGGACAAAGACAGCCCGTCGAAGACGGTGGTCCCCTCCGGCCAGGTGAAGGTCAGGTCGGAACAGGTCACCAAGACCTCGGAGATGTCGGGGTAAGACATGGTGTTCTCTCACAGTCGGAAGCGTTGTGGAAAAGGGGCTTCGTATGCGAGCACCACGCGGCCGACGGCCGGGCAGAAGGTGAAAAGGTCCTGTGGAGCAAGGGACGGCTCATGCACCGAGGTCGTAACCACGCGAAAGATCCGGCCAAAGGCCGTATCCGCGTGATGATCGCAAACCTCAGATGCGCAACGTCCACCTCATCGGTCGACAACAGGACGCAAGTACTGTACCCACCCACAGACGACTGTCAACCGTGCTCGAGGATGGCCCGGGCCCCGCGATCCAGGTCAAAGAGCCAGGATCACCACACAGGTGTGGTGCGACAGGCTTCAAGGTTTGTGTGTCGACTTTGCATTGTGCCAACTTGTGTTCCAGATCCCTGCTCCGGTCATTGCCCAGGCCGAAGGAAGTTGAAATCGCTACGCCCCCATCGGCTGAGCCTTCCACCAACAGGCGTACACGGGCAGCGCATGTTCGGTGGTATGGAAGAGCCATGGCCCTCTACCATGACCGCCATGGGTCACTTCTCCCTCGATGCCTTGCCAAAGACGCTGCCCACACCGATTCCCGGTGTGTCCTTGCGCGTGCTCACCCCCGCTGACTCTGTCGACTACAGGGCTCTTTTGCAGGCCAACCGCGCTCATCTGACGCGCCATGGAGATTTCACCGACCAGATCAGGGCATCCGAAGGAGAGATCGAGCAGGCACTGGCCCGCCCCGGCAAGAAGGAACGCGCTTATGGCATATGGCTCCATGACACCTTGGTGGGCCAGGCGAGCATCATCGCCGTTGCTCCGCCCCACTACAGCTTGGGCTACTGGCTTGCCCAGACCGCCACGGGGCAAGGTCTGGCAAGCGCAGCCTGCGCCACGCTCATCGAACAATCCTCCACTGTTTTGGGTGCCACGGACATGTTCGCCGGTGTCACCCACGGCAACCACGCCAGTGTCGCCTTGTTGCGCCGACTCGGTTTCACTCCGGTCGCAGAGTGTGTCACCTACACCCGCTTCCACCTGGCGCTGACACCCCCGCCCCGGCAGGAACCACACCCCCCGGTTCTGCAGGAAGACCTGTGTGAATCAAGCACACGCCGGCGAGCGTGACCCGGTCCGTCACCTCTCCGGAAATCATGACGCACGGTAACTGAAACAGGAGGATTCACGGAAAACACAGCTCACTCGATCAACGGCCCCTGCCGACCTTGCCCCCTGAACACGAAATACCCCTACAGCACTGACAACCTTTCCTTTCCACCCAAGGCCGGGTGTGCACCCAGCACGGCCTGGGCTTCAGCCTGTGACGGGCCGGCCAGGATGTTGCCGTGTGCGCTCACCTCAACCCTCGCGCCGAGTGTGTCGCCGATGTGGCAATCAAGTCTTGGATTCATCGGTTCCCACCGACATCTTTGCGCGGATGAACCGTAGAACACAGCCCGCCCACGCTGTGTTACGTTCAATGCCATGTCTGCCACGATCGGCCGGTTCGAGCCGCAAGACGAAGACGCAGTGATCGACCTGTCCCTGCGTGCGTGGGAACCGGTGTTTGCTTCGCTGGAAAACGTTCTCGGCGACTCCGGAGTTTATGCGCAGCTGTACCCGAATTGGTGTGAAGATCAGCGCCGTGCCGTGCAAGACGCGTGCCGCTGCGAGCACACCACGATCTGGGTCGCCAAGACGGAAAGCCTCATCGCCGGGTTCGTCGCCGTCCAACTCGACCACGAGGCCGGCATCGGCCAGATCTACATGATCGCGGTCGACCCCAACCATCAACGCCTCGGCCTGGGGGCACGGTTGACCCAGGTCGCCCTGGACTGGATCGGCCAGGCCGGCATGACCGTGGCAATGGTCGAAACCGGTGGCGACAAGGGACATGCGCCGGCACGGGAGCTGTACGAGCACGCCGGCTTCACACAGCTCCCAATCGCCCGATACTTCAAAAAACTCTGACCACCCACAGGACACACTCCTGCCACCCGAGCGGGTATGTGCCAGGATCGTGCACATGTCGGTGCGTGAACTCCTCATCCTGGGAACCTCCAGCGCCGTACCCACCCGCAGACGCAACCACAACGCCTACTTCCTGCGTTGGGACACCCACGGCATCCTGTTCGACCCCGGAGAAGGCACCCAACGACAGATGCACCTGGCCGGCCAGACAGCCACCGACATCACCCGCATCTGCATCACCCACTTCCACGGAGACCACAGCCTGGGCCTGCCCGGCACCATCCAACGCATCGCCCGTGACCAAGTCCCCCACCCGGTACGAGTCGCCTACCCCGCCCAGGGCCAGAAGTACTGGGAACGGCTACGCCACGCCACCTCCTTCCACGACACCGAGGTGATCGTGCCCCAACCGGTGGGCGGCGCCGGAACCTGCCTGCTCGGCGAACAGGACCTGACCATCACGGCACTGCCGCTGCGCCACTCGGTGAGCACCTACGGATATCGCATCGCCGAACCCGACGGGTGGCGGATGCTGCCCCAGGCCCTGGCCGAACACGGTGTACACGGCCCCGACGTGGGCCTGCTGCAACGTCAGGGTCACCTGAAGGTGGCCGGTCAAACGGTGCACCTGCACCAAGTGGCCCGCCCACGCCGCGGCCAGGTCTTCGCCCTGATCATGGACACCGCCCCTTGCGCTCAGGCGGTGGAGCTTGCCCGTGGCGCGGACCTGGCGGTGATCGAGTCGACCTACCTGGACACCGAGGAACACCTGGCCCGCGCCTACCTGCACATGACCGCACGTCAGGCCGGCCGTATCGCCGCCCGGGCGGGTGTGCGCACCCTGGTCCTGACCCACATCTCCGAACGCTACAAAGCAGATCAGGACCCCGACTTCCTCACCCAGGCCGGCCAGTCCTTCGACGGAACCGTTCTGTTGGCCCAGGACCTGGACCGTGTCCCCCTACCGGCACGCAACGACTGAGCCCGGGCCCGGTGAGGCTCGGGCTCCGGTCAGGGCCTCATCGGGCCCGGGTGAACGGCATCTCCCGCCACTGGTCCAGGGCCGGTTGCAAGTACTCCACCAGCACGGGCAGTTGCGGGGCCAACGACAAGGCCGCCATGGCCCGCAACATCCCCACCGCGTTGACAAAACCCACCACGTCTTCGTTCAACTGCCGCATACAGTGGCGTTGGGCGCCGCGATCGTAGGCGGCCCGGTGCTGGGGCCCCAAGGCTGCCAGGTCCCACTCCACGGGCCCCCATGTGACCAGCTCGAAGTCGCAGTACAGGTCTGCCTCCACCCCGGCAAAGATGTTCGCCGGTGGACAGTCACCGTGGATGGGTTGCAACTCCACCCCCGAAAACACCTCTGCGAACGCATCCTGTGAACGCACCAAAGGTTCCAGGGCCCGCCACTGACCGCGCGCACGTTCCAGATCATCCGCCCCCAGCAGATCGGGGCATCGTTCCAGCTGGGCCAGGCTTTGCGTGATCCACCACGGTTGGGCCGCCGACAGAAACGACAGCCGGCCCGGGTAGGTGCGCAGCGCAGCGTGCAGGTCTGCGGTGAACTCGGCGTTGGCCACATGATCGGGCTCTTTGCTGTGGTCTTCGGGCACAAACTGCCAGAACGTCATCGAAAACCCACCACGCCGCACGGGCTTGCGTGGCACCAAAGGGCTGGGCGCAACCACCGGCTCTCCCCGGTCGGCGAGCCACTGCGTCACCTCCAGCTCTGCCTGCATGGAACGCATCTGCTCAACAGGGTCTGTGGATTGTGGCAGCACGACGGGCACCCGGACCACCACCGGTGCCGGCGCCAGGTGCACCACCACCGAAAACAGCTCGTGCAGCACCGTGGCATCGGTGACGGTGAGTCCCAACTCACGCCCTGCTCCCACGGCCGCATCGACCGCGGCCGCGGTACGGCGGGCCATGTGTGATGACGTCACAAAATCGGTCATGGCTGGTTCCTTTCCTCCTACCGACGAAGAAGATGGCGCTTGACACTTCACACCTGGGCGAGCACACACCCCAGGTGGTGGTCGACGATCGCTTGCATCTCCGCACGGTCCGGGTAGGGACCGTCCAACAACCGCAGTGGGCCCGCCACCAGCGACAAATGGTGGGCAAGCATGTACAGATCGATGCGGGCCGGGTCCAACCCAGGACACCCCAGATGCCTGTACCACTCACCGAAACGCAACCGAAGAAAGGTGTGCTCCCACTCGAGGTCGAAGTACATCAACCCTTCGATGTCGATCAATACCGGCCGGTCATCGGCGTCCACCAAGATGTGGTCGGGACCCAACTCGCCATGGACCAACCCGTACTCCCGACGGGGTGTGATACGCCCGACCAAAGTGCGCAGACGCTCGGCCACCCGGGTGGCGACCTGGGCCAGAACGGGACGGCGCTCAGCCCCCTCGGCCAGATCGGCCAGAGCCCGTTCCACAACGACCTCGGGGCAGGACCGATCACGTATCAGCGGCCCACAGGCCTTGCCCAACCCGTCCTGGGTGTGTGCGGCCATGGCCCCCAGAGTGTGCCGCACCCGTTCCAGGACCACACGTACCTGGTCGGGGTCACCATGGGCGATGTGTTCTTCCAAGGTGGGACCAGGCACGTCCTGCACGATCGCCACATCAGCTCCCAGCCCCGGGTGGTGCTTCTCCACCAGATGCACCAGGAGGGTGCGCACCCCTGCCCGGATCAGTGCGTCGGTCGCGCCCAGGAACAGGTCGAGACCGTCGGCATGTGAGAAAGGGTCCCGATCTTCAGCGATTCCTTCCCGCACGGGCCAGTAGTTCTCCTGGGAACTCCACAGATAGACGATGACGCTGGAACCATCGACCAAGGTCAGCCGGTAGACACCCTTCTTGGTACCCCCACGCAGGCGCTGCACATCCTGCAGATCGGCATGGGCACCCAGGGCGCGGCGTACCAAGGCCTGTAACTCTCCGACAGGGGCCATGACAGGACTCCACAAGGCAAGAGGGGCGGCACATCAACCCCCCGGAACGTACACAGCCCCACACCCACACACAACCGGTTTATCAACCCAGACCCAACAGGGTTCGCACGTCTTGACGCTCAAAAGTCGCCACACACCAGGCGAAATGCCCATCCTCCCCGGTGGGGGAGTAGACGTTCGCCGACACCAAGGCATACACCGCCCGGTACAGCAACATCCGCTCACGGTCCTGCCCCAGCTCATCGACCATCACCCCGGTCAAGGCACGATCGTGTTCACCCGCCCGGGGCCCGTACATGTCGAAAAAACCCGCGGCAGTGGCGGCGTCGAAGGCCGCATCCCCTGCCGTGGTGCAAAACCCCCGGTCCAGCACGGCCGTGGGCCGGCCCGCCCCGTCGACCAGGATGTTCCCAGGGCAGATGTCGCCGTGCACGACCTGCTCAGGTGAAGGTGAATCCACCTGGGCCAACAACGACAACACAGCGGCAACCACCTCTTCCAGGTTCGGTACCGCCCGCTCCAACACGGCCCAGAACTGGGTGGTGCGACGCTCCACCAGAGCCGCCATGTCCTTGCCCCAGGTGTGCCCGTCCCACCGCAACGCACCCTTTTCGCCCAGCACCGGCAATGCCCGTGTCGCAGGTCCGGCGGTGGTGCGCCCCAAAGCAGCCACCACCTGCACCACCACCCGATGCGCAGCAGCAGTGCTCAACCTTGCGGCCTCGACCAGCGCACCCAACGACGTACCGGCCAGTTCCTGCTCGATACTGACCGCCTGCTTCCGATACTCGTGCACAGCAACCATGCGCGGGGTGGCAAAGGGCAGATCCTGCTCGGCGAGCTCGTGGTAGAACACGGCCAAATCCTGCACCTGTTCAGGGGTGCGTTCGAACCAGGCCTTGCCGACCCACCCACCCGGTAAACGGTGCACCACCCCCTCCATGCCCTGACCCAAAAACCGCGCAGACCCATACCCCCAACGCGCATACACCTTCTCCAAAACCTTGCTCCTTCACCTTGGCACCCACCAAGCCCTCACAGCACCAGCACCTCAACACGATGTACTCCGACCCGGATTGAGACCCTCCGACATCGGGCACCAGCGCCTCAAGAAGGAAAACACACTCAAGGCCCATCTTGTGAAGAAACCCACCACAAACACCACGGAGGAAACACCATGCCCCGACCACCCACCCCACCCTTCACCAAGACCGACGCCCAGACCAAGGTCCAAAGCGCAGAAGACTCGTGGAACACCCGCGACCCCGCAACAGTCGCCTCCGCTTACACCATCGACTCGCAGTGGCGCAATCGGGACCAGTTCTTCACCGGCCGATCCCAGATCCAGGAGTTCCTCACCCGCAAATGGCAACGAGAACTCGACTACGCCCTACGCAAAGAACTGTGGTCCTTCGACAAAGACCGCATCGCAGTACGTTTCCAGTACGAAAGCCGCGACATCCAAGGACAGTGGTGGCGCAGCTACGGAAATGAACTCTGGGAATTCGACGAACACGGGCTGATGCGTCGTCGAGAAGCAAGCATCAACGACGTGCCCATCACCCCAGAGGAACGACGGATCTTTGGAACCCGCCCCACACAAGAACACGGAAAAACATTTCCGATGGCCTGAACAACAACTCTTCCAAACCCGGGCCACAGAGCGTGCCTCCACCCCACCTCGGGTAGACCCAGCCCCACAGCACACAAAGGGGGGAAACGATGAAGATCGCCGTGGTGGGTGCCGGCGCCGTAGGCGCAGCCGTAACCACCTGCCTGGTCCACCAAGGCCAGGCAGAACACATCGTCCTGATCGACACCAACACCGCCCGCGCACACGCGCTGGCCCTGGACCTGGGCCACGGCACCCCCCTGACCCCACCCGTGAACCTGTACGCCGGCAACCACGACGACGCCCACAACGCCGACCTGGTCCTGATCTGCGCAGGCCGCAACGAACGCACCGGCGGCACCACCGACCGCTCCGACCCCCAAGGGCGGCTACGCCTGCTCTCCCACAACGCCGACCTGTACCGCGATCTCCTACCCACCCTGGGCCAGGTCGCACCCACCGCCACCTACATCGTGGTCACCGACCCACCCGACCCCCTGGCCCAACTCGCCCGCACACTGCTGGGCCACGACCGCATCCTGGCCACCGGAACCCTCATCGACAGCCTACGCTTTCGCATGTACCTGGCCCGCCACTTCCAGGTCGCACCCCAGGACGTACACGCCCAAGTGATCGGCGAACACGGCACCAGCCAAGTGTTCTTGTGGTCATCGGCCACCGTCGCCGGCACCTTGGCCCTGGATCTTGCCCATCACACCGGCACCGACCCCGACCACCTACGCACCCAGGCCGAAGAACACATCCGCTACGCCAACATCACCATCATCGAAGGCCTGGGCGCCAGCCAATACGGCATCGGCACCGCCGTGGCCGCCCTGGCCCAATGCGTGCTACGCAATGAACGCCGAGTCCTACCAGTGGCCTCCTACATCGACCAGTACCAGGTCACCCTGTCCCTGCCCTCGGTGGTGGGAACCGGAGGGGTCGAGCACGTCTTGCACCCACCCATGAGCCAGGACGAAAACCACAACCTGCACGCCGGAGCCCAAGCCCTGCGCACAGCCACACACCACCTGCACTCATGAGGCGCTCTGCCGCCCTGGCAGCACTGACCGCCTGCGCCGGGGGCATGGATCTGCTCTCGATCACCGTACTGGGCGGGGTCTTCAGCGGCATCATCACCGGAAACCTGGTCCACGCAGGCCATGGCCTGGGCACCACACACTGGCCCTTGGCCGCCATCGCCACAGGGGCCGTGACCGCCTTCGCCACCGGGGTGGCCCTGGCCTCACGGCTGATGGGACCTCCCCACAACCAGACCCAACCTCGCATGCGCCTCCAACTGGCCCTACAAACCACCCTGGTGGTCCTGTTCGCCGGACTCTGGGCCCTGGTCCACGGAAAACCCCCCACCCCGATCAGCCTGCTCCTTTTGGCCATGGCTTGCCTGGCCATGGGCGCCCAAAGCGCATGGGCCCGCCAGAACGGGGCCTCCACCACCTACCTGACCGGGACATTGACCGCTGCGGTGACCGACGCCGCCACCGGCCAAGGCCTGAGCCGGCACCGGTGGGCCCTGATACGCCTGGCCTGTCTTTTGGTCGGGGCCATGACCACCACCCTGGCCCTTGTGTGGTGGACCCCCGCCGCAGCACTGGTCCCGGCCACCTACGCCCTGGGGGGAGCACTGCTGTGGTGGCGGTGACACCCGCCCTGTACCTACAACCAGGAAACAGACTGGCCGTGCTCACCGGTATGGCCCACCACCTGACCGTCCAACCCCAGCGTGAAATGGGTCGGTACCTGCGGTTGCGCGTCCTCCTGGTCGGGAAAGACCCGCCACCCCTCGTTGGAGACCCAGTGCCCCGGCAACTCCGACACCACCTGCACGAACTCCCTTCTGGCCTGCCGATCCACATACGCCAGCACCGCACTGTGGAACACCACCAACGTGGCCTGCCTGGGTGCCTGGGCCGCCAACTGCGGCAACACCTGTGTCAGATCCCCCTTGACCAGATACGGCGGATCGGCCACCGCCACCTGTGTGGCCGCACGCAACCGTTCCTGCCGCGCGGTCTCGTTACGCCCCGGCCAGATCAACGACTCCAACCAGCGCATATCTTCTACGTCGGTCACATCCAACGGGTTCAGGTCGACCCCGGCCCGCCACACCACCTGCGGCACCTGTTCGGGCACCGGTACCGGACCCGAGGTTGCGCACTCCAACAGCACCGGGCTGTCCGTGGGCCCGATCGGGTCGGCCCCGTCGAAGGAATACCGGTACCGATCCGGGTACAAACACAACCCCGCCGAAGCACCCACCTCGATCAACGCCAACGGCCCCGGCAACTGGGCCAACAACGGCAACAAGGATGCACATCTGCGCACTTCGTTGGTCTGGGTACGGCGCTGCATCACCACCGCGCGCACCTGCTCCCAGTGCTCCACCAACCACGGGCGAAACCGCTCCCAGCAATCCACCGGCCCACCCAGGAACCGCACCGCGCCCAGCAACAGGTTGGGTTGACGCTTGTTACCTGCGGGTAACGACGTCAATAACCCCAACACCTGCTCGTCCTGGGCCAGGTGCTGGGCGATCTGGACATAGCCCGGACAGGAACCGGCCGCGTACTGGTGCGCAAACCCCTGATACTGGCGAGCCATGAACGCGATCGCAGAATCTGCCTGGACAGCCTGGTCCATACCTTCCACCGTCTTTCACCCGGGAAAATCACCCTGCACCTACCCCGTCATCTCCCCTTTGGCCCCTCCGACACAGCCGGTGTGAGCAAGATCGTGTTGACCGTGGAGCCTGATCGAAGGTCTACCGTGGGCGCATGGTGTTGATGCGGGTTTCTGAACTGGCCCAACGCTCCGGTGTGGCAGCCACCACCCTGCGCTACTACGAGCAACGGGGGCTGCTTCCGGCCCAGCGCTCCCCATCCGGGTACCGTCTCTACGACGAACGTGCCCTGGACCGGCTCACGTTCATCACCACTGCCAAACACCTGGGTCTTGCCCTGAACCAGATCGCAGAGCTGACTGCTTTGTGGGCGGCCCACCCCTGTTCACGCGTCAAGGAAGCCCTCGCTTCCCGTCTGGAACAACAACTGGGGTCGGCCCGGGACCGGACAGCCGAACTGGCCGACTTCCAGGCCCTGCTACGTACCGCCCACACCCGACTGCAACAGCTCCCTGATCGCGATGCCCCGTGCGATCCGGGGTGTGCGTTTCTGGCCGATCTGGCACCACCGGGTCGAGCAGAGCGGCACCCACGGGCCCTGCCCATGGCCGACAACGGCACCACCTGCCTGCTGGAGCAAGACGACCACGAACGTCGCCTGGACGCCTGGCGTGACCTACTGGCCCAGGCAGCCCCGGCCAGCGCTCCCACGGCAGCTCCTGGAGCCTGCCCCTGGACAAGGCCGAGCGCCTTGCTGAACTGGCCGCGGCCGAGCAACAGTGCTGCGCTTTTTTGGACCTGCACATCGACTTCACCCCCCAACGGGGGGCGGACAAGATAAGCCGGAAAGCGGCAACGAGTTGGTCAGCGGGTAGGTAGAGGTCGGGGTCCGAGTAGGAACGGAACGGTGAGTCCCGCCAACTGTCACATCCGTTGACACCGACGGCTCAACATCTTCAAACGGGGCGGATCGGCCGGGGCAATGGGCTGGTCAGAGGGTAGGTAGAGGTCATGAGCAGGCACACCGAGATGGACAAGGACGCCGCCGCGCGCATCCAGTCCGCCGCGGCCAGGGAACCCGACAGTTTCTCGGCCCGCTCCGGGTTCGATGCCCGCGCCCGGTCGGCGGCCGACCGCCGCCAGGACGAGCAGGACCACGACGAAGACGAGGGCGCGCCCCCGGCGGGGCGCTGACCACGGGTTTTGCGTGCGCGCCGTGGGTGCAGTGCCTTCCGTGCCCGGGTACGTCCTGATCATGAGCGGGGACCGGACGCGGATGACGTTGGACCTGGACACCGCCCAGCGGGCGGTGCTGGCCCGGTGGGCCGCGCTCGTCGGGGTGCAGATCGGCCGTCCCCGTCTGAGTTCGGCCGAAGTGCTGCGGGCGGTCATCGACCTGTTGGATCCGCCGGGCGAGGACGCCTCGGAGCACGAACGGCTGCTGCGCCAGGCGCTCACTCGCGCGGTCATCGAGCTCCTGGCCGCCAGCCGGGGGTGAGGGTGGCGGCGGAGTCGTCCTACCTTTCACGGTGGCCGGGTGCCGCCGGTCCTTCAACAAACCTTCGTTTTCTGAAGGTCCTGGCGGGCGGGGCCTGGGCCCCGCCCGGAGCCTTCAAGAACCCCTTCAGAAACCTGTGGTGTTCAAGAACCCCCACCAGCCGTTTTCTGAAAGGATCGGGGGCATGGACACGTTCCCGGACCCGCTCGCGGCCGAACCGGTCGTGCTCACCGAGATCCGCATCGGCTATGCCCGCATCTCCACCCGCGAGCAGAAGCTGGACCGCCAGATGGACGCGCTCACCGCGGCCGGATGCCGCCGCATCTTCGCCGACACCAAGTCCGGGCGCACCGACGAGCGCCCCGAGCTGAAGGCGTGCCACGCCTTCCTCAACCCCGGCGACACCCTGGTCGTGCCCTCCCTGGACCGCTACGGCCGTTCCCTCCAGGACCTGGTGACCATGGTCGCCGACCTGCGCACCCGCGAGATCGGGTTCACCTCCCTGCACGAGAAGCTCGACACCACCACCCCCGGCGGGCGCCTGGTCTTCCACGTCTTCGCCGCCTTGGCCGAGTTCATCCGAGAGCTCATCGTGGCCGGCACCCACGAAGGGCTGGCCGCCGCTCGGGCCCGCGGCCGTGTGGGCGGCCGCCCCAGCGTGGTCAACGCCGACCTGATCCGCGCCGCCCGCGACATGTTGCCCCACCCCGAGTACTCGGTGACCTCCATCGCCAAGCTGCTCGGGATCAGCCCGGGGACGCTGTACAACCACATCCCCGATCTGAAGGAACTGCGTGCCCAGCGCAGGCTGGGCACGGGCGGCAACTGAACCGGCAGTGCCCCAGCACTTCACTGCCCGGCCCTGGTCCCCGGTCGGGACGTTGTGGTGGGTGGTCTCGTGCTGTGGGCGCGCGACCACCCACCACTCTCACACCGTCGAAGACTGCGACTCGCGCACGGGCGAGGTCGCGGAGGAGACCACGCTCAGCCCGCGGGTGCGTCCGGCGCGGATGCCGTTGCCGATGACCACGACCTCGGCCACCTCGTGCACCAGCACGACCGCGGCCAGGCCCAGGACACCGAACAGCGCCAGCGGCATCAGGCCGACGATGATGGCCAGCGACAGGCCCACGCTCTGCCACATGATCGCCCGGGAACGGCGGGCGTGTGCCAGGACGCGGGGCAGGTGGCGCAGGTCCTCGCCCATCAGCGCGACGTCGGCGGTCTCGATGGCCACGTCGGTGCCCATCGCGCCCATCGCGACACCGAGGTCGGCGGTGGCCAGGGCGGGGGCGTCGTTGACGCCGTCGCCGACCATCGCCACCGGGCCGTGGCCGCGCAGCTCGCCGACGAGGCGGGACTTGTCCTCGGGGCGCAGGTCGGCGTGCACGTCGCCCGCTTCGATGCCCGCCTGGGCGGCCAGGGCGGCGGCGGTGGCCGGGTTGTCGCCGGTGAGCATCACCACCCGGTAGCCCGCAGCATGCAGGGAGGCGACGACCTCGCCGGCTTCGGGGCGCAGTTCGTCGCGGACCGCGATGGCGCCCAGCAGTACACCGTCGTCCTCGACCAGCACGGCGGTGGCTCCGGCGTGCTGCATCCGCGCCACGTCCTGGGCCAGCGGGCCGGGCTCGATCCAGCCCGGGCGACCCAACCGCACGCTGCGGCCTCCCAGGGTGCCGGTGAGGCCGGTGCCGGTGACCGCTTCCACTCCCTCGGCGCGCTCCGGGGCGGGGGCGGCGGCCAGGATCGCGGCCGCGAGCGGGTGTTCGCTGCGCTCCTCCAGCGCGGCGGCCACCGCGAGGACCTGCTCGGCGGTGCGGCCGGGGGC
This sequence comes from Candidatus Nocardiopsis merdipullorum, assembly GCA_019115445.1. GTDB lineage: Bacteria > Actinomycetota > Actinomycetes > Streptosporangiales > Streptosporangiaceae > Nocardiopsis > Nocardiopsis merdipullorum. Next base: position 5,635 of record DXDP01000467.1, on the reverse strand, counting down.
GGGCAGGGTCTCGATGACGGCGGGGCGGTTACGGGTCAGGGTGCCGGTCTTGTCCAGGGCCACGGTGCGGATCCGGCCCATGGCCTCCAGGGCTGCTCCGCCCTTGACCAGGGTGCCGTGCTTGGAGGCGGCGCCGATCGCGGCCACCACGGTGACGGGCACGGAGATGGCCAGCGCGCACGGGGAGGCGGCCACCAGCACGACCAGGGCGCGTTCGATCCACATCAGCGGGTCGCCCAGCAGCGACCCCAGGGCGGCGATGAGGGCGGCGGCGATCATCACCCCGGGCACCAGGGGTTTGGCGATCTTGTCGGCCAGGCGCTGTCCGGCGCCCTTGCGGGACTGCTCGGCCTCCACGATGGACACGATGCGGGCCAGGGAGTTGTCGGCCGCAGTGGAGGTGACGGTGACCTCCAGGGCTGCGGTGCCGTTGATGGACCCGGCGAACACCTCGCTGCCGGGGCCGGCCTCCACGGGCACCGACTCGCCGGTGATGGCGGAGGTGTCCAGGCTGGTGTGCCCTGAGGCGATACGGCCGTCGGTGGCCAGGCGCTCGCCGGGGCGCACCACCAGCGTGTCGCCCACGACCAGGTCGGCCGGGTCGATGTCCTGCTCGGCTCCATCGCGGAGCACTCGGGCCTGGTCGGGGACCAGGTCCAGCAGGGCGCGCAGGCCGCGCCGGGTGCGGGCCACGGAGTACTCCTCCAGGCCTTCGGCGATGGTGTAGAGCACCGCGAGCATCGCGGCCTCGCCCACCTCGCCCAGCAGCACCGCGCCGACGGCGGCGATGGTCATCAGCGTGCCCACGCCGATCTTGCCCTTGGCCAGGCGGCGCACGGTGGAGGGGACGAACGTCCATCCGGCGACGGCCAGGGCGGCGGCCTTGAGGACCAGGCCCACCAGTTCGGGGGCTCCCGCCCAGCCCGCGCCGTACCCGGCCAGCAGCAGCGCCGCGGCCAGGGCGGCGAAGCGGATCTCGCTCACCTGCCACAGCGTCTGGGGCTCGTGCTCTTCGGCTTCTTCTGCTGTGTGGGGCTCGTCCCCGCTGCATCCGCAGGCCTCACTCACCGCGCACCTCCATCGCCGTGTGGCTGTCGGTTCCGTAGTTGGGGCACAGCGCGACCGCGCTGCCGGTCGCGGCCAGCAGGACCTCGGCCGAGGCCAGCAGGTCCAGCAGTTCGGGGCGGGCCAGGGAGTAGAACACCTGGCGCCCCTCGGGGCGGCCGTCGACCAGGTGGCAGTCGCGCAGGCACGCCACGTGCTTGGAGACCGTGGACTGGGCCAGACCGAGCTGTTCCACCAGGTCGGCCACGCGTGCCTCGCCCTGGGCCAGTCGGCGCACGATGGCCAGGCGGGTGCCGTCGGAGAGGCTGTGGAAGAGGGCCTCGGCCGCGCCCACGCCCGCGGTTGTGGCTTGGCATCCATCCGTGCTATTCATCGCCATATGGCGATCATATCCCATTTCGACGATGATGGAAGGTGTGGGCATGGGCGTCGCCACCCGCACCTGAGCCCTGACCGCCCCACTTGAACGGAGACCCCCGTGGCACTGGCCGCACTCGCCCTCTACCTGCTCGGCCTGGCCCTGGCCTTCGGTGTGCGCACCCTGGCCGCATGGCGGCGCACCGGCGACACCGGGTTCCGCCGCCCGGACACCACCGCCTTCACCGCCCCCTGGTGGGGGAGCGTGCTCTTCGCCGGCGCACTCGCCTTGGGTCTGGCCGCGCCCGTGGCCGCCCTGTTCGACCCGGCCACGGCGCATCCGCCCCGGAGCATGGGTGTCACCGGGCTGGCCCTGATGTTGCTCGGCCTGGTCCTGGTGCTCGTCTCCCAGACCGCGATGGGCACCTCCTGGCGCATCGGCGTGGACGAAGAGGAGCGCACGGAGCTGGTCACCCGCGGGATCTTCGCGCTCGTGCGCAACCCGGTCTTCACCGGCATGGGAGTGCTGCTGGCCGGGCAGGCGCTCGTGGTTCCCTCGGCGATCTCCGTGGCGGCCCTGGCGGTCTTCGTCGCCGCCGTACAGGTACAGGTTCGCGCCATCGAGGAGCCCTACCTGGTGCGCACACACGGCGCCGCCTACCGTTCCTACACCACCCGGACCGGCCGCTTCGTGCCGCTCGTGGGCAGGCAGCGACCGAAGGACGTGTGAGGGCAACGGCGCTGGTGCTGTCGGGCATGCCCGACAGCACCAGCGCCTCAGGCTGCCAGGTTCATGATGGTGAAGTCGATCTCGTCCAAGGCCGGATTGAACGCCTCCGGTTCGATCCCGAGCACGTCGGTGGCGTAGGCGCCGAACCGGGAGATGTGGGTGCGCAGGTACGGCGAGAGCGCCGCGAGCTCCTCGGCGGTGATCGTCCACCCTTCGGCGACCAGGCCGCGCACCACCTCGGCGATGTCCAGGGCGTTATGGAAGATGACCAGGTTGGCCAGCAGGGTGTTGAGCTTGATCAGCTTCTCCTGCTCGACGGGGTCGTTATCGGCCAGCACCCCGCTGTTGCCGAACCGCAGCCACGCCGAGAAGCCGTTGTAGGACTCGACCTTGTTCGTGGCCGCGGTGATCCGCGCCCGCAGCTGCGGAACCGACAGGAAGCGCAGCAGCGCCACCGTGCGCACCGACCGGCCGACCTCGCGGAACACCTTGTAGATGCGGTTCTTGCGCGAGTTGGAGCGCAGCCGGCGCATCAGCGTCGCCGACGACAGCCGCCCCTGGCTGATGGAGATCGCCACCTGCATCAGGTCGCGCCAGTGCCGCTCGATCAGCCTCCAGTCGATGACGTTGCGCCCCCGCTCCCCGTAGAGCTCGTCCGTGCTGGGGTAGAGCACTTTGTCCGAGGTGCGGAAGAAGGTGAGGTCGGCGAAGTTGCGGATCCGGGGCATCAGGTCGAACCCGAACAACGTGGCGAGAGTGAACACCGGCGCCGACTGGCCTTGCGTGTCCGCATGGACGGTGGAGGGCTTGACGTCGGAGGTGTTCTCCAGCAGCCCCTCGATCAGGTGGACCGCCTCCCACACCCCGCACGGGATGAACCGCGAGAACAAGGCCACGTAGGTGTCGGAGACGTAGTGGTAGGCGATCCCGCCCACCCCGCCGTAGCGGATCGAGGTCTCCGCCAGGAGGTTGTCGATGTAGGTCTCCACCTGCGTGCCGTCCGCGGCCACGCTGGTGCCGTCGCCCCACGCCTTGACCACGTCCAGGTCGTTGAAGGCGTTGACCACGACCGCGATCGCGGCGTTGAGCTTGGTCAGGTCGATGTGGCGGTTGCGCACCATCGACAGCTCCCGGGCGGTGATCCCGGCGATGTGGCGGGCGGCCTCGGTGGGGCCGATGTTGATGCCGCCGGTGAACACCGCCAGCGAGTAGCGGCCCAGCACGTCCCGGATCTTGGGGTCCGACCCCGAAGCGGGGCCGAAGCAGTGGTGCCAGCCCAGCCAGTAGGCAGTGCGCGCCACGATCCCCAGCAGGGAGCGCTCTGGCATGCGCGCCTCGATCGCCTCGAACAGCTTCTCCGCGGCCTTCGGCGATCCGGGGCTGCGGCGCTTCTTCAGCCGGGGCACCCCGTCGTCGATGAACAGGTCGGCGTTGTCCTCATAACCCGACTCCAGCTCCATGGAGGGGTCCAGGTGCCGGTGCTTGAGGTGGGCGACGAACCCTTCGGCGGTCTCCGGCAGGCCGATCTCGGCGCAGAACGAGGCCAGGCGCTGCTCGCACTCTTCCCAGGTGAGCAGGTGCGCCGACCAGTCGGCGTACTCGTTGGAGCCGATGACGGCGATGTCGCCGGTGCGCAGCTCCTCGGCCAGGTAGCAGAACACCATCGCCTCGAAGTGGCGCCGCTCCACCATCCCCGGCCGGCGCCGATCGCACACCACGCGCCGCCAGTTGCCCGAGGCGAAGCCGATCCCCGACTCCGGATCCTCCTCCTCGACCGGGGGCGGCAGCGGGATGAAGTCGCGCCGCTTGCCCGCGTATTCCCGGGCGTGCTCCAACGCGGCCAGCACCGAGTCGTCCGAGGAGGTCGCCTTCAGTTCCAAGTGGCCCACCAGGTCGAACATCACCGCCCGGTCCTTCTTGAAGAACCGGTGCACCAGCACCTCGTAGTTGTCGCCGTGGAAGGCCGACACCTCCTCGATATCGGCCAACTGGGCGGCGAACCCGCCCGCCGCCTCCACGATCTGCGCGGCGCGCTGGGCCCGCTCGGTCTCCCCGCCGGCGTCCGGGCCATCGGGGTCCAGGTGCTCCAGCACGCCGCGGTAGGTGCCGATCAGCCGCTCGTTCACCACCCGCTGGCGTTCACGGATCTCCTCCAGTTCGGCCTTGGCCTTCTTGGTGTTGGCCGCCACCCGCTTGCACAGCATCTCGGCCAGGTCATCGCGCGAGCGCATCCTGGCGGTGTGCACCAGGCACGCCACCAACGCCAGCCGCTTGAAGGGGGCGTAGTCGCCCATCGCCGCCGCGTCCAGGGAGTCGGCCTCCCCGGCGAAGTCGGCGACCTTGGTCGGCGCGACCCCCTCCAGCCAGGTGTCGGTGTCACCGATCGCGTCCACCTCGGCCATGTAGGCGGCCTGGGCCTTGAACCGCGACCAGGACGCCCGCTGTGCGGGCTTCTTGAGCCGGTTGAACATCGAGAACGTGTCCTGTTCCGCCACGCTCAACAGCGCCTGGAGCCGGGCCTGGCCCTCCTCCCCGGCCCGTTCGCAGATCCTGGCGAAGATCTCAGAGTTGACCTCCGCGCGGATGCGCGTGGCCATCTCGTCCAACGTGGTGAACCCCGGCAGCTCCAGCGACGCCTCCACCAGGCGGTCCAGCGCGACGTTGATCAGGTCGGAGGGGTGGTTCTTGACCCGGGCGGCCTCGCGAATCGCCTCGGTGGCGATCGTGCGCGCCCGCGGCGGATCGTTGGTCACGCCTTGGCGGGCGCGGATCTGCTTGCGGTGCCACCGGGTGGTGCGGCCCGCCCCGTGGTCGGGCTCGACATCAGGGCCCAGGTCCAGGCAGCGCCGCACGTGGTCGACCACCACGTCGGGGATCTCATGGGCCCGGGGGAAGCGCGCCATCTTCTGGTAGCACTTCAGCGCGAGCACGACCGCGAACAACGCCTCGGGGGTGCTGATGCGCTCGCGCGCCCATGAGATCTCATCGGCGTTGGGGGTGAAGGACACGTGCAGCATCCGCGCAGAGGTCAACCTCTTGAACTGCGGGTAGGCCGTGCGCTCGATCGAGGTCACCGGTAGTCCTCTTCCGGCCAGGGGGTCATCGAACGCCGCACACGGTATGACGGGAGATCGGAGCACGCCCGGTACTTCACCGAATCGCAACCGGGGCGAGCGCAGACCCTCACGTCTCAGCGGGGATCGAGGTCGCTGACCAGCCCATTGCCGCTTTCCGGCTTATCTTGTCCGCCCCCAACCCGTCGAAGAAACAGACGATCCGGTTTTCGAAGAAGCACTCATGCAGTACGGCCACGAACAAAGACGCCACGAACCGGACACACCACCCCCGCCACCGACCCCACTCACCGATCAGCCAGACGACTCCGAATCACGCCGCACCCGATACAACCCATCGATCTCCTCCGAAAAAGCCCGCAACACAGCCTCACGCCGCAACTGACCCGACGGATGCACCAACCCCGAC
>DXDP01000466.1 GCA_019115445.1 Candidatus Nocardiopsis merdipullorum | reverse complement strand
CGGCCCGGCCGGGCGGGCCGTGGCGCTCAAACTCATCCACCCCGATCTGGCCGACGACGAGGACGAGGACCCAAAGCCCGTACCGAAGGAGTACGTGGACGGCGTACTCGTGCGAGAACAGCCGATCCTCTACGACCGGGGGCAGAGCAACGACCCCCTGCGTATCCTCTACGAGTCCTACCACCTGCACGAGATTCGTGACTGACCGCGGCCGAGAGGCCCCGCCGGTCCCAAGCGCCCAAGCCTGTTCCGCGTCGGTACGCTGAAAGAGTGCGTTCTGCCAACGCAGACTCTCCCGACCACCCCGCACACGAACCACCCGAGCCACACGAGGTACCCCCGTCTTGACGTCCACAGGCCATCAGAGCGGCAAACCCCTGCGCACGGGGGACCCGCGCGAACTCGACGGTTACCGTGTCGTGAGCCGGCTGGGCCGGGGCGGCATGGGCACCGTCTACCTGGCCGAGGCCCCCTCCGGCCACAATGTCGCCATCAAACTCATCCACCCCCACCTGACGGACGACGAGGACTTTCGCCGCCGATTCGCCCGCGAGGTGGAGGCCGCCCGCCGGGTCGCCCGCTTCTCCACCGCGGGCGTGATCGACGCCGAACTGGAGGGTGAACCCCTCTACATCGTGTCCGAGTACGTCCCGGGGCCCAATCTCGACGAGGCGGTCCGCAGGGGCGGGCCGATGTCCGGTGGCACGTTGGACAGCCTGGCCATGGGGGTGGCCGCCGCCCTGACCGCGATCCACGGCTCCGGGGTGGTCCACCGCGACCTCAAACCCGCCAACGTGCTGCTGTCCCCCGTGGGCCCGAAGGTCATCGACTTCGGCATCGCCCGCGCCCTGGACGACGCAAGCGGGGCCATCACCCGCTCCAGCCAACTCATGGGCACCCCCTCCTACATGGCACCGGAGCTCATCCTGGGTGAGCAGGCCACCGCCGCGGCAGACATCTTCGCCTGGGGCTGTCTGGTGACCTTCGCCGGCACCGGGAAGGCACCCTTCGACGCACCCACCGTGCCCGCGGTCCTGCACAACATCTCCTCCGGCCAACCACACCTGGACGGACTCGACCCCGGACTACTGGAACTCGTCCGCTCCACACTGGACAAGAACCCACACAACCGACCCACCTCCCCACAACTCCTGGCCCGCCTGACCGGCCAGGAAGAACCGGAAGAGGCCGAGGTGGCCCGAACCATCACCACCTCGTGGGCGCCGCCGAGCAGCGCACCGGTTCCGGGAAAACCACCCGAGGGGGAAGAGCCCACAAAGGCACCACCTGCCTTCCAGGACACCCTGCACGGCCCGCAGGCCAGTACACCCCCCGGCGGCCGACCCACGCAGCACCACGTGCCACCCACACAGGTCCACGGGGCACCTCCCCCGTATCCACCGCAGCACGGCGGGCCGGGGTACCCACCGTCCGGCCCCCACGGGTCGAGGTCCGGCGGAAAAAAGCGCATGTGGCTGGTCATCGGTGCCGCATCGGCCGCCGTGGTGCTCATCGCGGGTATCGCCTTCGCCCTGACCCGTCCCCCCTCCGTGCCGGGCAACACGCTGTCGTTGTACGAGACCGACTTCAGCAGTGAGCCGGACTGGGTGTCGAACACCTACAAGGGCACCGACAGCCTCAACAGTGACGGTTACTGGCCCGAGCAGCGGGGTGTGCTCTTGCGGGTCGACCCGTCCGCCCAACCCAGCAGAGGTGAGTACCTTCATCGTGAGGACGAGACCCTTCCCGACCGGGTACTCGTCACCGCGGACACCACCGTCCTCGAAGGCCCCGATCAGGCCATGTTCGGTGTGCGTTGCTGGGGCAACGACGGTGAGGACGAATTCACCGCCTATGAGGCCCTGATGCGCTATGACGGGCAACAGGCCGAGATCCGGCGGCGATCGGAGGAGAGCGGTGACCGGGCCCTGGCCGAGACCACCGACGTGCGCGGTTTCGAACCCTTCCCGACCATGGCGGACGGCGAGCCCCTCATCGCCCCCTACCAAGGCTTCGACTCCTCCGAGGCGACATTCAACACCCTGACACTCTCCTGCGAGTACGTTGACGACGGGGATGAGCCGCACATGGAACTGTCCCTGTGGCTCAACGACGAATTCGTCGTCTCGGCGGTGGACGAGAACCCGCTGCCCGACGACGCCGAGGACCCCGAGGACCGCAGACTGGCCAGTATCGCGACTCGTTCCGCGCCGGGCAACGACACCGAGGTGTCCGCGTTCTTCACATCCTTCTCCGTCCACGAGATCAGAACCGAGGATTGAGCGACATGCGTGCCATCATCATCGAGGAAACCGGTGGACCCGAGGTCCTACGTCTGGTCGAGACCGATGAGCCCGCACCCGGTGCGGGTGAGGTGCTGATCGATGTCGAGGCCCGGGGCGTCAACTTCATCGACATCTATCAGCGCAGCGGCGCATACGACATCTCTTTGCCCTACATCCCGGGCATGGAGGCAGCCGGTGTGGTCGCCTCCGTCGGTGAGGGAGTGAGCGACCTGTCCGTCGGACAGCGGGTCGCGTGGGCCATGGCGCCCGGCGCTTACGCCGACCGTGCGGTGGTGAAGGCGTCCCTGGTGGTTCCGGTCCCGGACACGGTGTCCACGGAACTGGCCGCGGCACTGATGCTCCAGGGCATGACGGCGCACTGCCTGACCCACTCGGTGTACCCGATCCAGGACGGGGACACCGTGCTGGTGCACGCGGCCGCGGGCGGTACCGGGCTGTTGATCACCCAGCTGGCCAAGGAACGCGGAGCGCGCGTGATCGGCACCGTGTCCACCCAGGAGAAGGAACGCGTGGCCCGGGATGCCGGCGCGGACGAGATCGTGCACTACACCAAGACCCCGGTGGCCGAGGCGGTACGTGACCTGACCGACGGCGCGGGTGTGGCTGCCGTCTACGACGGGGTGGGTGGCCCCACCTTCGACGCGAGCTTGGACTCTTTGCGGCCCCGGGGTGTGTTGGCGTTGTTCGGGCAGGCCGGCGGTGCGGTACGGCCGGTGGATCCACAGCGGCTCAACGCGGCCGGATCGGTGTATCTGACCCGTCCCTCACTGGCCCACTTCGTGGCCGACCGGGGCGAACTGCTCGGCCGCGCAGAAGAGCTGTTCGCCCTGCTCGGGGCAGGACGGCTGGAAGTGAACGTCGGTGGGCGCTACCCGCTCGCGGAAGCGGGCAACGCCCAGAGCGACCTGGCCGCCCGGAGGACCACCGGCAAACTGCTGCTGGTCTGATCCGGACGGTCGTTGCTACTCCTCCTCGCGCGGGTCGGGCGCGGTACTGCTTGTGTTCGCCCCGGCCCGCCGTACGTCGTTGCGTGCGTCGGCCACCGCCTTTTCTGCGGCTTGCGTGGCGTTCGAGGCCGCCTGGGAGGTCGAGGAGTGGGTGGGATCGGGGCCGGCGATCTGGGCGGGACCGTCACCCTTTTCGTCGCTTTGCTGTTCCTGGTCCTTCTCCACGGACGGGCGGGCCTTTTGTGCCGCCTCTCCCGCGAAGGCGTGCGAGACGTTCTTGACCGCCTCGGTGAATTCACCCGGGATCACCCAGAACGTGTTGCCGTCGCCCTTGGCCAGGTCCGGCAGGGTTTCCAGGTACTTGTAGGCGAGCAACTTGGCGTCGGCATCGTTTTGGTGCACGGCCTGGAAGACCCGCTCGATCGCCTGGGCCTCGCCGTCGGCGCGCAAGATGGCGGCCTGCTGGTCACCCTGGGCCTCCAGGATCGCCTGCTGTCGGGCACCTTCGGCCGTGAGGATGCGTGACTGTCGCTCACCCTCGGCGTGCAGGATCACCGCGCGCTTGTCCCGGTCGGCGCGCATCTGCTTCTCCATCGCCTCCTTGATGCTGGGCGGTGGATCGATGGCCTTGATCTCGACCCGGTTGACCCGGATCCCCCACTTGCCGGTGGTCTCGTCCAGGACCCCGCGCAGACTCGTGTTGATCTCCTCCCGAGAGGTCAACGTGCGTTCCAGGTCCATGGAACCTATGACGTTACGCAATGTGGTGACGGTGAGCTGGTCGATGGCTTGGATGTAGTTGGCCACCTCGTAGGCAGCGGCCTTGGGTTCGGTGATCTGGTAGTAGAGGACCGTGTCTATGTTGACGACCAGGTTGTCCTCGGTGATCACCGGTTGAGGGCGGGAGCTGAAAACTTGTTCCCGCAGATCGAACTTGCTGTTCACCCGGTCCACCCCGGGGATGATGAAGTTCAACCCGGGGTTGAGCGTGCGTATATAACGACCGAAGCGTTCGATGTTGTACGCCCGCGCCTGCGGAACGATCCGAATCGCCGACAGAGCGATCGCGACCAGGATGACTGCGAGAATGATGAGGGGTAGCGTTGTCGGATCCATCGTGGGGTCCCCCCAACTGCGTTGTCGTGGCTATGGGTTCAGGGTTGTGTGGGCCGGTCGTTCCCCTCGGCGATTTCAGGAAATGCCTCTCGCGGATAAACCACGGCGGTGGCGCCGTCGATCCGCGTGACGTCCACGTGGGTACCGGTCGGGATCACCACGTCCTCGAGGAGACTGCGAGCGGACCACTCCTCACCGACGAGCTTGATGAGTCCTTGATCGGCGTCGACCGGTTCCAACACCAGGGCGGACTTGCCCACGAGCCCCGCCACACCATCACGGGATTCGGGGAAGGTGTGCAGGTGTCTTTGCACGATCGGCCGGACGAAGACCAGGCCGAGCCCGGTGGCGGCGGCGAAACCGATGACCTGCACGCCTACCGGTAGACCGATCACGCCGAGGAGTGCCGCGATCAGTGCTGCCGTTGCCATCAGACCGAGAACGAACGTCAGGGTGAAGATCTCGGCGATACCCAAGCCGACGGCGAGGATGACCCAGATCAGCCAGGCAGGCATTTTCTTGTAAGACCTCCCGGTTGTTTTCGGGTATTTCTTACGCTACCCGCACAAGCCCGGTGAGGCACTTGTCACCGCAATTCCGTTGTGCTTCTGGGATGCCTGCCCACAGCGGTGGAACGGTCCGCGGCGGCCCTTCACGCAGAGCCGCCGCGGACCGTGTGGAGCGGTCTTCTCACCTACCGCTGGAGAACTGGTGCACGAGCTGGTACGTGGGACGGTTCTGCCAGTGGATCGCCCACATGTCGATGCCGCCCACGGACTGGTGGATCACCGTGTCGGCGCACAGTTGATCGCCCGCGTCGCAGTGTTCGTCGCCCGGGTAGACCTCCTCGGCCGGTGTGGCCACCGCCTCCGCGAGGCTGTCGAGCAGGACCGTACGGCAGGTGTCGAGGTCACCGTCACCGCAGTACACCTTTCCCAGGTCGCCGTCGACGTCCTGGCCGAGCACGGCACGTAGGGCCTTGTCCACGTAGGACCACCAGCCGTACTGGAAAGCCGAACCGCGGTGCTCCTGGTCCTGGTTGACGCTTCCCGGTTCTCCCCCGCCGATGGCGCCCGAGGGCGACTCGTCGGTCTGGACCGCACGTGTCAACTCGGTGTACAGGTCCTCCCCCAGTTCGGGTTCGAACTGGGCTCGCACCAGAAGCGGCCACCAGGCGTCCAACACCTGGATCGCGTCGGCGTGTTCGTAGGAGCCCGCATCACGTTCGGGTTCTTGCCGCAGTGATCCCGCTTCGTCCCAGGAACGCAATTCCTCCACGGCCTGTGCCAGGTCGGGGTCCTCGACCGTGTCGGTGTCGATGACCTCCAACAGAAGCGGCAGGATCTCTTGGGCCCGCAGGTCCGCCACCCCGGCTTCCATCATCGTCGCCGTGAGTGAGGCGGGGGTGAACTCGTGCCCGTCGTCGATCAGTGCCGACACCCGCGACTCCAGCAGGTCGTTGCGGTGTACCGAGCCGTGCGCCCAGTCCGCCGTGTAGCCGTCTGCCGGCTTGTTGTTCCAGTTGAGCAGGTGGTCGGGGTTGATCTGTTGCGGGTGGTCGGCCGGCGGGTGGTAGTCCGCGGCGTTGGTGCTCGCGTCCCAGCCGGACCAGCCCGCTTCGGAGGAGGCATCGATCGGCATGTTCGGGTTCGTACCTTCCAGACGCACCGGGTTGGCTCCGGAGTTGACGAACGCGATGTCCTCACTGTCGACGTAGTGCCAGTTGAACGCGTACTTGATGTCGTAGGCGGCTTCGGTGAAGGATTCCGCGGAGGTGACCTCGTCGGGGTCGTTGAAACGCTGGAAGCCGATGATGGAGTCGACCTCGCGCATGTAGGTCGAACGCAAACTCGTGTAGGCCACGGGTGTGTCGTCGACGGTGGCGAAGGACTGCACCAGGCCGTGGTCCGAGCGCAGTGAGGTCAGCGTGTAGCCGCCCTCGGGGGTCTGGTCGGCGATGGTCGGTGACCACTCGTTGGTGACGCTGAGTTCTTCGAACTCCGTGCATTCTCCGGCTGTGTCCACGTAGGCGCGTGAGTCCGTGGTCGGCGTCGAGCCGTCCGTTTCGCACAATTCCACCGCGAAGGTGTCGGTGACGTCCTGTCCCGCGGAGGTGGCGCTCCAGGCGTAGTCGACACCGCGGCCCATCTGCACGTAGAAGCTCACCCCGGCGAAGGAGGCCCCGCGAGCGCTGATGCCCGGCCCTTGCAGTTCCTGCAGCATGAGCAGCTGCGGCGAGAAGTATCCGGTCTGCGGGCCCATGACCGCGACGGGGTTGCCGCTTTCCGTGTGCTCCCCGGAGACCAGGAGGGCGTTGGACATGCCGCCCGGGTCGAGGAAGCCCTCCGGCAGGACACCGTCGTTGAACACTCCCTCGGCGGCCGACAGATCACCTTCCTCGACCATCCGGTCCAGTTCGGCCTGCTGCTCCTCGGTGAGGTCGTCGTTGGTGGGGGCGTCCGCGGCGTCCTCGGGTTCCTCGGCCGTGAGGGTCGCCGGGTCGACGGGCGTTTCCTCTGCCGCCGAACCGTGCTCGTCGTGGACGATGTCGTAGGGTTCGACCGACCCGGGGTCGGGCACGGCCTCACCCACCGGTTCTTCGGGGGTTTGGCTGTAGGGGAATTCCCCGTCGACGGTGGTGATGGCCTCGGGGTCGTTCTCCATCCGCCAGGCCTCGTAGAGCTCCAGTCCCTCTTCTGCTCCGTAGCGGTCCTGGAAGTTGGCGCGTACCAAGGCGGACTGGACCTCACCTCCTCCGCCGCCACCGAAGATGCCGCCGACCATGGAGGCGATCCCGACCACGTCGGTTGCTGTGAAGCGCTCGATCTCCCCGGCGTTGGTGATGGCGTCCTTGTGTCCGGTCAGGACGTACTCTCCGGGGAAGTTGCGGTCGTTGTCGGCCTCGTCGATGTAGGCGTTGATCCCTTCCAAGTAGGAGTCGACGTCCTCCAGGGCCTGTGCTCCGCGTTCCCCTTCGGCTGCGACCCGGTCGATCTGTGCCTGTTTGTCTTCCTCGGTGTAGGGGGCGCTGCGCCACAGATCCTGTTCCAGGCCGCGGTTGCCCTCGGCGCCTCCGGCGAAGGACGTCAGCTCTCCTCGGCCGACCCTGCGCAGGATGTCCATGAGGAACAGGCGGTCTTCCCCGGCTGCGTATCCGGCACCGAACATCGTGCCTTCGCGGGTGGTGCCGTGGACGTGCGGGATGCCGTGGCTGCTGTCCCGGGTGATGGTGACGTCTTCGCGTGGTTGATATTCACGGTCGACGTCGTCGGGGTCGACGCCGAAGGTCGAGTCGAGGAAGAACTCGTCCAGTCGGTCCTCGGTGAGGTTGTCGTAGTGGTGTACGAGGTCGTCGTACATGTCCAGCTGGCTGGAGGAGTGCTGTGGCCGGGTGCCGAACGCCTGATGGCCGAGGATCTCCACGAGTGTGGCGTTGCCGTTCTGGCCGGGCGAGAGGATGTCGTAACACCCGAAGGGTGCGCAGTGGTCCTCGAGGGGTTCGGGTTCGGCCGTGGCCGGTGTCGCGGGAAGGGCTCCGACGGTGGCTGCCGCCACCGCGAGTGCCACACCCGAGGCTCCGGCGCGCAGCCGTCGTCTGAGGGAAGGGGGCATGTGCTGTCACCACCTGGAGGTGCGGGCGATGGATCAGCGGCATGTTACGCACGAGTACATAAATCGCGAAAGAGTTTCATGTTTTATGTTCAGTACGCCGAAGAGCCATGTTTGGCATGATCTGCACCACACCCAGCAAGAACTTGGGTGAGCAGCCCCACCCGCCATGGCCACATCCGGCCAAAACCTTTTCCGTCCCCCCTGTTGTACAGGTGGTTCACGCTGCCGGCCTGGGCCTTTCCGTGCCATCACAGTGGTGGCTTTGACACAATCAGCACATGCATCAGCAGCCCGACCCCTATTCGGACGGCCCCCAGGGTCCGGACCAAGGTCCACACCCCTGGGACTCCCCCTTCCAGCAGCACGCCTCTGGGGGCTACGAAGCGCCTTTGCCCGTCGAGAGCCCGATCCTCACCATCGGTGACATCTCCATCTCGCAGAGCACAGCCGTCACCCCCAGTGGCCGTATCCCCTTGAAAGGTTCGATCTGGACCGTCACCGACATGAGTCGCACCGAGGAGAACATCCCCGCCTGGGCCATCGTCGTGGCGATCCTGTTCATCTGGACCTGCTTTCTGAGCCTGCTGTTCCTCCTGGTCAAGGACAGAAGGACCACAGGTCACGTGCAGGTGAGTGTGCAAGGTGGGGGGATGTACCACTCCACCGCCATCCCTGCCCATCACCCCGGTACGGGCCCTCACATCCACCAGCAGGTCAATTACGTACGCAGCCTCGCTGCCTGAGAATTCTTTCGGGGCCCGGTCACCGGATCGGGCCCTCAACACGCCCAAAAAAGACCTGCGTGCACCCAAGAGCACCTCAACCTCATGCACAACATCGTCAGCCGCAAGCACAGCAGCCCCCAAGCCACCGCAAAATCGGGTTTGCCGCGCAGGGCATTCGCCCATACATCCAGAGCGCTCTACAGTCGATCGCGAAGAGGTGCTCCATGCTGCCTGCCCTGGCGTTCCTCCTGCTCCTGGTAGGTCAGTGGTGGGTCTTCTGAGTCACGACCCTCCGAGAGCGCCTTCGAGGACTTCGCGAAACGCCGGGTGCAGCACCGCAGCCCGGGTTAATCACCGGTAACGTGGGACACGAGACCCATAGCGACCGATTTGGCGGAACACACGTGGTAACGAGAAGCCCCTGCGAATGACCGCAGTTGGTCAGGCTTTGCCCTACCGTGGGCGACATCTTCCGAATACCCTAGAATGTCTGCCCGGGACGCCAGAGGTGTCACGACACGGAACTTTCCGACCGTAGGACCCCCAACAGGCACCACCCCGTTTCGGTACGCAACACTCACCCGGCAGCAACGACGGCCCGGGGCCGTGTTCTGCCGCGGTGGGCGACAACTGAACCGAGCACCCGTAGCTCAGTGGATAGAGCACCGGACTTCTAATCCGACGGCCGCAGGTTCGAATCCTGCCGGGTGCGCCACAAAACCCCAGGTCAGACGGGGTACGCGAGGATCTCGGGAGAGGTCCTCGTGGCGTTTTTGGGCGTTACGTGCTCGTCGTGCGGGCGCCGTTCAGGCAGAGCCGAAAAGTGCGGAGAGCGCGTTGAACTCCTCATGGCTCAGCCGGATGCGGGCCGCCTCGGTGTTCTCCTCGACGTGCGCCGTCTTCGACGTACCGGGGATGGGCAACATCACGGACGAGCGG
>DXDP01000465.1 GCA_019115445.1 Candidatus Nocardiopsis merdipullorum | reverse complement strand
GGGAAGAGCCCACACCAGCACCGGGAGCAGGGCGAACACGGCACCCACGGACTTGAGCACCACCAACGCCTCGACCTTGTTGCTCGCAAACGCCGCGGTGACCATCACCACCAAGGGTGCGGACAGCGCCGCCGACACCACGGCCGTGATCAACCCCGTCGACACCGCGGGGGCCAGACCCGACAGGGGTGCGGCGACCACCAACCCGAGCAGGGCCAAAAAAGCTGCCGTACCCGCCCGGAAAAAGAAGTAGGAGGTCAAGGACAGGGGAGAGACCCGCAACACCAGGAGTGTGCGGTCGTCGATGTCCTCCACGACCCGCAGCGCCACCACGGAACCGACCATGGAGGGAACGTGGAGCAGGACCAGGGCGCCGAACACCGCGGGTGCGTGCGGGGAAAGATCGAAATCGTAGGTGGACCGCACGAACTCGCCGATGGTCGGGTAGGCCCACCGCAACAGCAAGGACACCGGGACCGGTGCCAGGGCCACGACCAGCAGCAAAGGGTCACGCAGCACGGTGGTGAGTTCGTACCGGGCCAATGCCAGGAGAGGATGGCCTGACCCGGTGGTGGAACGGGCCCGAGGGCGACCGGAGCGTGGTGCGGTGACCGGCCCCGTGGCGGAAGCGTCCTCCACACCGGATCGTGTCGACACAGAAAAAGGCGAAGCCACCTCGATCGGGGCTCCGGTGCGCCGGATCGACCACCAGCAGGCCATCACCGCACACCCCACGGTGTACAGCAACACCACCCACCCACCTGGGCCTTCGGGTGTTCCCACCTGACCGGTCACCCCACGGTTGATCAGCTCGGCACCGGCCGTGGTGGGCACGACCCACAACAGCGGACCGTGGACCACCCCGGCCAGATGGGGCAGCGGAGCCGTGATGAACAGGACCAGGGCCGGGGCCGTGGAAAGCAGAGCACCCTGAAGGGTACGGGCACGTGCCCCCAGACCCATGCAGGTGGCCAGCAGCAGCACCGAGGTCAACGTGACCCCGGCCGTGGTGTACCCGACCGCGGACCAGACCCGTTCGGCGGGCACGGTCACCACACTCATGGGAAGGGCGATGGCCACGGACACCACGGTCAGTACCCCAACGCGTGCACCCGTGGCCTCTGTGGACCGAAGAGGGGTGACCGCGCGGGCGGTGTCGGTGCCCTCCACCCGCTCGAACATGAGCAGGGCCACGGTGAACAACGCCCCGAACCCGGCCGTGTCCAAGAACAGCAGGTAGGGAGCGACCACCGGGGCGGCCGAGGACGGCAGGGCCAGCAGCAGACCGGTCCAGAGCAGAGCAAGGACAGTGGCGAGGGTGGTGATCCCGTAGCGCCGTGCGACCTTCACCTCCAGGGCGCACGCGCCACGCAGCCGCCTCACAGCCGAACCCTGGTGATGGCGGCGAAAACGTCGTCGAGTGTGGCCTCTCGCGTGTGCAGTGTCGTGACCGCCCCCGAGGCCACGAGGTGGGCCAGTTCGCCGTCGGTGCCCAGATCGGTCAGATCGAAGGTGCGTTTGTGGGTGCGTCCCTCGATCGAGTACTCGGCCACGACACCGGGACGGCCGTGGCGCACACGGAAGTGGTAGGGGGTGTCGACGGCGGTGATACGTCCGTCGACGACGAAGGCGAGCCGGTCACACAGCTGCTCGGCCGTGTGCATGTCGTGGGTGGTGAGAAAGACGGTGGTGCCCCGATCCGCCTCGGCCCGAACGACCTCGCGCAGGCGTGCGGCACGGAGGGGGTCCTGACCCGTTGTCGGCTCGTCCAGGAACAGTAGGCGGGGACGGTTGAGCAAGGCCCTGGCCAGACTCAGACGCATCCGCATCCCCTTGGAGAAAGTGCTCAACCGCTGATCGGCGGCATCGTGAAGGTCGACCCGGTCCAGCAGTTCGACGGGGTCGACCACCGGCCCGCGGTGCAAAGAAGAAAACACCTGCAGGTTCTCCCTGGCGGTCAAGCGGGTGAATTCGGCGGGCAGTTCAAAACCCACGCCGATCTGCTCGTAGTAGTTTCTGCTCCACTCGTGCAGGGGTCGACCGAGCACACTCACGTGCCCTTGGTATCCGTGCAGCAGGCCGGTCAGCACGCGTTGAACGGTGGACTTTCCCGCACCGGACGGGCCGAGGAACCCGAAGATCTCGCCGGCCCCCACGGTGAAATCCATGTCCTGCACCGCGTTCTGGTGTGCCCCGCGGTAGCGCACGTTCAGTCCCGACACGGAGATGACGTCGTGGACGGCGCCGGCATTGTCACCCATCCTGTGCTCCGGCTGTTTCGAGGGCGTCGAAGGCCCGATGGATGAGTGTGGGCAGGTCTTGGTCACCGTCTTGCTCCACCCACACGGTGATGGCGGTGGTGAGCGCGGCGACGCAGGCCAACGCCACGGTGCGAACGGCCAGTGGGGGTGATTCGGCGTCGGCCGGATCACTGAGTCCTCTTTCGAAGGCGATCTGGGAGCCACGCAGGCTCTCGCTCATCCGGGAACGCAGGGCCGGGGTGGTCAGGAGCAACCGGGAGCGCAGCAGCAGGGTGTGTCGGTGCTGTGCGTAAACGTCGGGGATCGCGTCCATGATCGCGTCGCGGACACGGTGGAGTGGAGGTTTTCGCGGGGGTTGGGCACGGATCATCTCTTCGAGCATCGGGTCGTAGTCGTCCTGCAGGACCACGTCCTCCTTGGTGGGGAAGTACCGGAAGAACGTCATGTGCGAAACCCCGGCCTCGGTGGCGATCTGTGCCACGGTCGTGTCCTGGTACCCGTGTTCGGCGAACAGTCGGAACGCTGCTTCACGCAGTGTGTTGCGGGTACGGGCCTTCTTCTGTTCACGCCAGTGCACCGGGGCTCCAGAAACGCTTGGTGTTAGTTGGTAACATGTTATCTTATAACATTAAGGGGGTTGGGTTGTCCACGGCTCACCCGGCGAAGTGGAGGAACCTCACCCCCGGACCCCACGGAAAGGCGCTGTGCAGCCAAGAAGCCCTGCCCCACCCAGGTGTACGAAAGGTCACCGTGGGTAGCGATTCCGGTGTGTCGGACCAGGCGGTACAGGAGTGAGAAGGGGCACCACATGCTGGAGTGGTGGGAGTTCGCGCTCCGGCTCGGCTGTGCCTTTGCCCTGGGTGCGCTGGTCGGTGTCGAGCGCCAGTGGCGAGCACGCATGGCAGGCCTACGGACCAACGTGCTGGTCTCGGTGGGTTCGGCCCTCTTCGTGCTACTGGCGGCCAACACCATGGAGGACACCAGCCCCACCCGGGTGGCCTCCCAGGTGGTGTCAGGTATCGGCTTCCTCGGTGCGGGCGTCATCCTGCGTGACGGTGTCAACATCCGCGGTATCAACACGGCCGCAACCATCTGGTGTGCAGCGGCCATCGGGGTCCTGGTGGGCAGCGGTCTGTACCTGGGTTCGGCCCTGGGTGCGGTGGCGGTGGTGTCCGCCAACGTCCTGCTGCGCCCGATCGCCCGACGGGTACGTAAACATTCCACGGCCACCGCGGAGATCGAGGCCACCTATCGGATCCGCGTGGTGTGCAAGGAATCCCAGAGCACCCATGTACGGGCCATGCTGCTCCAAGCCCTGGCCGACACCGAGTTCACAGTGCACTCCGTGGAAAGCAGCCGCCCGATCGCGGACCGGGAATCGGTGGCGGTGTGTGCGGAGATCTCCGCCGGTGGGCACCAGGACGAGGCTTTGGAACAACTGGTCAGAAGGATCAGCCTGGTGTCGGCCATTTTCTCGGTGCACTGGTGGGAACTGGACGAGCAGTCCGACTGACCGAAGAAGGAACACACGCGCCCCTGGGGGGTTTCCGGCCGATCTCGTCCGTGGTCGACGGGTGCCGGGCCGAACCGAAATTGCTCTCCACGACCTCGATGGTCCCTTTTCCGTGTTTGGGGGAAGATGTCGGAAGAGTTTTCCCGAGCCCCCGAACGGAGAGCCATGAACCACACACCCGCCATCGACACGAACGTGCCGCACTCGGCCCGCGTGTGGAACTACTGGTTGGGAGGAAAAGACAATTACCCCGTGGACCGGGAGGCAGGGGATGCCTTCCTCGAAATCTTCCCGGGAATGGCCCAAGGGGCCCGTGCCTCCCGGGCCTTTCTCGGCCGTACGGTGCGATATCTGGCGGGTGAGGCGGGCCTGCGTCAATTCTTGGACGTGGGTACAGGCCTGCCCACGGCCGACAACACCCACGAGGTGGCCCAGGCGGTGGCACCGAACAGCCGGATCGTCTACGTCGATAACGACCCGATGGTCCTGACCCACGCCCGGGCCCTGATGACCAGCTCACCGGAGGGTGCCACCGACTACGTCCACGCCGACCTGCACGAACCGGAAAAAATTCTGGAACACGCGGGGCAACTGTTGGACCTGGGCCGCCCGGTCGGACTGATGCTGATGGGCATCCTGGGTCACATCGAGGGCCATGATCGGGCACAAAAAATCGTCCAACATCTCATGGGTGCCCTTGCCCCGGGCAGTCACCTGGTGATCAACGACGGCACGAACGTGCACAGCAAGGCCAACGTCGAGGCGCACCAACAGTACAACGAGAGTGGGGGCGTCCCTTACATCCAGCGTTCTCCGGAGGAGATCGGCCGCTTCTTCGAAGGCCTGGAACTGGTGGAGCCCGGGTTGGTGTCGGTGACTCGGTGGAGGTACGAAAAAACCGAGTTCGGTGTTCCGCCGGAGGTGGACGGCTACGGCGCGGTCGGCCGCAAACCCTGACCACAACGAACCCGGAAACACCGGCGGAATCGTCCGAAGAGGGGTGGTCCGCCTCGGGGCCCTTGTCGACAAGGACCCCGAGGCGGGTTCCATGGGGGTCAGCCGACCAGGGCCTGCCAGGTGACAGGACCGGCCGAGCCGTCCACGACCAGTCCGTTCGAACTCTGGTAGGAACGCACCGCGGAATCCATCACCGAACCGAAGTTGCCGTCGACGACCACCCCTGCGCTGCGCTTGTTCATCACTGTCTGGAGCGCGCGCACGTGGGAGCCGTCGGAGACCCCTTGCTCGAGTTCGTAAACAAGGTGCGGCCAGGTTTCCGGCCCCACCTGTCCGTCGTCGGTCAGCCCTTGATCGCGTTGGAAGGCCTTGACCTCGGCCACCGACACCGAACCGAAGTAGCCGTCGATCTCCAGGGAACTGCCACGCTGGTTCATCAGGTACTGGATGGCGCGGACCCTGTCCCCGTTGGCCTCGGGGTCGATGCGTGACCAGCCACCACCCAGGTCGACCCCGCGGGCCGTCATGAACGGTACGGGGTTGGTGGTCGTGCCCAGGCCTCCACTGTGGGTTTCGAAGTGCAGGTGGGGGCCGGTCACGTTACCGGTGGCGCCCATGTCGCCGATGATCTGCCCGGCCGAGACCGACGCATCGAGCCCCACCCTGTAGGCATCGAGATGGCCGTAGTAGGTGTAGAGGTCACCGCCGTGGGAGATGGCGATGCCGTTGCCGGTACGGCCGGGAAGACCACCACCCCAGGAGCGGCGGACCACGGTCCCGGCGGCGGCCGCGTAGACGGCGGTGCCGACGGAGTTGGTGACGTCCTGGCCCGTGTGGGCGCCACCCTCACGCGGAGCACCGTAGTGTCCCCCGTTGGGGAAGTATCCAAGGGCCGGGTTGCACCAGGCGCCGTTCATCGCCGATGCCGCATGCGCGGTGGTGCCACCGGTAAAACCGGCCACGGCGATGGCTGCTCCGATGCCTGTACCGAAGAGCATGCGGCGAGACCAAGAGGTGGGGGCTTTCTCAGCACCGCTGGGAGCGGGGGTCGATGCTGAGTGGGGGTCGTACATCTGTCCTCCAAGAAGGAAAGTGCCGGTTCAAGAGTATTTCTTGGCGGTTTCTTTCTTGGGGGAGAGAATAGGCTCCGCGGCCCTTCTTGACCAGGGGGGCTTTTCGGGCGGGGTCTCCGTGCCCACCTCCTTCTGAGGATGGGCGTTCCGTCCGACGAGGTTCCTTCATCCGGTCCGCCGATCTGCGCTTCGTCACCGAAAGAGGGTGGAAGGCCGAGTACGAGGCAGGTGTGCGGACCGTCGTGGATCTACGTAATCCCGAGGAGATCCGACCGACTCAGAGGAAGAACCTGACCGAGAAGGGAGGGTCTGCGGCGTTTCCTGCAGAGCCGTCCCGGACCGATCCCCCGACAGAGATGGTGCGTCTGGAGGTACCCCTGGACGATGTGGAGGACATCCAGTTCTGGAAGGACCTCAATCGTCGGCAGCTGAACGGAACCCCGCTCTACTACCGGCCCTTCCTCGAACGCAAGGGGGAACGGTGTGCCGCGGTGCTCGCTGCTCTGGCCCAGGCCGGGCCCGGCGGTGTCCTGTTCCATTGCGGAGCCGGTCGCGACCGTACCGGCCTGGTCACCCTACTGCTGCTTTCCTTGGCCGGTGTGGGGGACGAGGCGATCGCCGACGACCACGAGCTGTCCACGAGCGAGCTTGTCCCACTTTTCGCTGCGATGGGACACCGGGACCAGGGCCCTGGGATCGCGGCCATGCTCTCCGAGCGTGGGCTGACCCTCCGCGACACCGTTCTCAGTGCGCTTCGAGGATTGAACGTGTACTCCTACCTGCTGGAAGCGGGGGTTCGGGACAAGGACCTGGCCGATTTGCGGGAACGACTCCTGGCCTGATCGCCGTCTTCGAAAACCCTCGTCGAAGAAGGTTCTCGGCCCAGAAAACGGCGGGTGTCGAGGCCGGCCGAACCGTGTAGACCCTTGGACGTGTGTTGGCCCCCACGCGGTGGTGTGAGATACGTTGCCGGCGAAAGGGATACACCCGGGGGTATGGTGGGGGCACGCTTCGAAGGGAGTCAGATGAAGCCTGAAATGGTGGGCGATGCCCTCACGCGGCTCAAGCGCGCTCAAGGGCAGCTCTCCGGTGTCGTCTCGATGATCGAGGAAGGAGAGGACTGCGCCGCCGTTCTCCAACAGTTGGCCGCGGTCTCCCGCGCCCTGGACCGGGCCGGGTTCAAGATCGTCGCGAGCGGCATGCGGCACTGCAACACCGCGCGTGAACGTGGCGAGGAGCCCGAGCTCACCGAGGAAGAATTGGAGAAGTTGTTCCTGGCCCTGGCCTGAAGGGTGTGGGACTCGGCACTGTGGGCACGTGATCATGTGCCGCCCCCGACCCGCACCCGTGTGCTTTCGGCGAAAGCACACCCATGATTGTTGAATACTCCCCCCTGTATGCGGAGCAGGGGTGAACACTGCACACTTTTTCGAAGTCAAGGGCAATCTCTGCCCCCGTGATACCCCCCGGTGTATCGCGGAAGATCAAGTCACCGAAGGAAACACATGAGCAACCACAGCATCGACCCGCACACCGTGCGCGGCCTGATCGACAACGATCCCCACACCCTGCTGGTGGATGTACGCACCCCGGCCGAGTACGAGAACTCCCACATCCCAGGATCGATCAACCTGCCACTGGGGCGTGTGGACACCCACCTGGAACGCATCGTCACCGAAGCCGGGGGCCGCCTGGTCCTGGTCTGCCAAACCGGCAACCGGGCCGAACAGTGCCAGAACAAGCTGGCAGCCGCAGGCCTGACCGACACGGTCGTGATGAACGGCGGTATGAACGCCTGGGAGGCCCAGGAGGCCCCACTTGTGCGGGGGCGGAAGCGGTGGGCACTGGAACGCCAGGTCCGCCTGGTGGCCGGTGGCCTGGCCCTCACCTCCGTGCTGGCCTCCCTGTTGTGGCCCCCGGCGGTGGTGGTCGCCGGGTTCGTCGGGGCGGGCCTGGTCTTTGCCGCAATCACCGACACCTGCGCCATGGGCATGGCCCTGACCCG
>DXDP01000464.1 GCA_019115445.1 Candidatus Nocardiopsis merdipullorum | reverse complement strand
ATTCCATGCTCACATATACTTTCCATAATGGCAAGTGATTTCTTGGGTGGAATGCATATGAACAGGGTTCCGGGAAGGGGGCACGAAAAGACCGGGGGCGGGGTGGCCCCGGTCGGACCACCCCGCCCCCGGCGGAGACGAGTCAGCGGTTGTCGCTGATCACAGCCTAGAAAGCTGCCTCAGGGATCTCCATGAGGTCGTTGGTGACACCCTCGGCGACCCGGCGCTCGGCGGCCACACGAGGCAGGAACTGCTCGGCGAAGAAACGCGCGGCAGCGATCTTGCCGGTGTAGAAGTCCTTGTCCGAGTCCGTGGCCCCGTCGATGCTGTCGAGGGCCACCTCGGCCTGGCGCAGCAGCAGCCAGGAAAGGACGACATCACCGAAGACCATGAGCAGGCGGGTGGCGTTCTGGCCGACCTTGTACAGCTCACGCGGGTCCTCGGCGGCACCCATGGTGTGCCCGACCATGAGCTCGACGATCTTCTCGGTGTGCTCGACGGCCTCCAGGAGCAGCTTGCGCTCCTCCTTCAACTGGCCGTTGCCCGCGTCCCCGTTCGCGAACTCCTTCATCTCACCGGCGAGCTTGCCGATGGCGGCCCCGCCGTTCTTGACGATCTTGCGGAAGAAGAAGTCCTGGGCCTGGATCGCGGTGGTGCCCTCGTAGAGGGTGTCGATCTTGGCGTCGCGGATGTACTGCTCGATCGGGTATTCCTGCAGGAACCCGGAGCCACCCAGCGTCTGCAGGGACTCGGCGAGCAGTGCATAGGAACGCTCGGAGCCCACGCCCTTGACGATCGGGAGCAGCAGGTCGTTCATCGCCTCCAGCTCGGAGACGTCCTCCCCTGCGTCCTGGGCGATCTGGATCGAGTCCTGTTGGACCGCGGTGTAGAGCACCAGGGAACGCATGGCCTCCACGTACGCCTTCTGTGTCATGAGGCTGCGGCGTACGTCGGGGTGGTGCGTGATGGTGACCTTGGGGTCCTTCTTGCTGCCGGCCAGGTCGTTGCCCTGCTTGCGTTCCTTGGCGTACTCCAGGGCGTTGAGGTAACCGGTCGACAGGGTGGCGATGGCCTTCGTTCCGACCATCATGCGTGCGTACTCGATGATGAGGAACATCTGGCGGATACCGTCGTGCTTGTCGCCGACGAGGTAGCCGATCGCCGGGTGCTTGTCACCGAAGGTCAGTTCGCAGGTGGTGGAGGCGTTGAGGCCCATCTTGTCCTCGACGTTGGTGACGTAGGCACCGTTGCGTTCGCCGAGGGAGCCGTCCTCGTTGACGAGGTACTTGGGGACCAGGAACAGGGACAGGCCCTTGGTGCCGGGGCCGGCGCCCTCGGGGCGGGCCAGCACCAGGTGGAAGATGTTCTCGGTCATGTCCTGCTCGGCCGAGGTGATGAAGCGTTTGACACCTTCGATGTGCCAGATGCCGTCACCCTGGTCGGTGGCCTTGGTGCGGCCGGCGCCGACGTCCGAACCGGCGTCCGGTTCGGTCAGCACCATGGTGGCGCCCCAGCCGTTGTCGATGGCCTGCTGGGCGAACTTCTTCTGTGCCTCGTTGCCTTCGGCGTAGAGGATGCCCGCGAATCCGGGGCCCGCGGAGTACATGTGCACGGCCGGGTTGGAGCCGAGGATCAGTTCGGAGGCCGACCACACCAGGGAGCGGGGGGCTCCAAGGCCACCGAGCTCCTTGGGAAGGTCCAGGTTGTACCAGCCGGCGTCCATGTAGGCCTGGTAGGACTTCTTCAGGCTCTCCGGGATCTGGACCGTGTTGGTCTTGGGGTCGAAGACCGGGGGGTTGCGGTCGGCGTCCTCGAACGACTCGGCGACGACGCCGGTGGCGAGGCGGTTGACCTCGTCGAGGATGGTTCGGGCGGTGTCCTCGTCGAGGTCCTCGAAGGGGCCCTTGCCCAGTACTTCCTGGCGTTTGAACAACTCGAACAGGTTGAATTCGATGTCGCGCAGGTTGCTCTTGTAATGCGTCATGGACAGCTCCGCTGTGTCCCTGGCCGCGATGTCTGTACACGCGGATCTACCGACTAGTAATAAGTCAATGTTACTAGCCGGTAGCCACGAGCGCCAGTGGTGTCAGGCACTTGTGTCCTTCCCGCCACCTCCATGGCGGACAAGGCCCGGCCCCGGACGCACCGTGCAGCCGGGGCGTGGCCCGGGGCCCCGGGAGGAGGCGCCCGGAGAGCGACCTGTCTTCGAACCGTGAGGAAAGAGCAAGGTCCGATGCCTCGCAGGGCAAGGGGCCGACGAGAAAACGGGTTCCGCCCCTGGTCCCTCCGGTTTCCGGCCCTGGGCGTGTGCGTCGTCGTCCGTCGGGCCCTGCTATCCCAACGCCATCGATGTGCAATGCCTCCTTCCGATGATGAGAGCGCGTTCCACCCCCGGTGGGGCCGCGACAACGAGCGGAGCACGGGCATCCCCCGTCCCCCACGTGCGGGGATCGGAGCCACCGCACCGCCGAGGACACCGAGTCTTGTGATCAGGGACGGCAGCCATGCAGCAGGCAGAGCCCAAGGACCAGGAGAGGCCGGACGCTTCCGGCCCGAGCCGGGGAAAGACCCTCACGTGGAAGAGCCGTCCCCGACTCCGGCACGACGTTCTGTTCGCCGACACCGGATCGGGGGTGCTGCTCCGCCACGCAGACGCCAGCTTCGTGGTCAAGGGCCAAGGGGCGTACCGCTTCTTCTCGGCACTGGCCCCCTTCTTCACCGGACAGGTCACCGTCGCCGAACTGGCCGAGGCGATCCCACGACAGCAACGACCGATGCTGCTCAGCCTCGTCGGCACCCTGCTGGAGCGCGGGTTCGCCCGTGATTTCCGGCCCGAACCGGAAGGAACGCTCGACCCACGGGTCAAGGCCGGGTTCCAACGTCAGATCGACTACGTCGAGCACTACGTCGACGGAGCGGCCGAACGATTCGCCCGCTTCCGCCACATGCGCATACTCGTGGCCGGAAACGGTCCGCTCGCCAGTTGGGCCGCCCTGGGGCTGCTCCGCAACGGGGCGGGCAGCATCGACCTGACCGATACGAACGCGATCACGGACACGCTCCTGGAGGAGGCCGACCGGTGGAAGTCCCAGGACCTTCCGGTCGAGCTGCGCAGCACAGAGCTGTCCCCGGCCACGATGACGGGTGAGGACCTTTCCGGGTACGACCTGGTCCTTGTGGTCGCGGACGAACGTTTCCTGCCACACGTGTGGCGGCTGTGCGCAGGCGATGAGGCACCACCTCTGCTGCCCGCTGTGGTACTCGGTGAGCACGCGGTGGTCGGCCCGCTCAACACGCACGGAACCAACTCCTGCTGGAACTGTTTCCTCCTGCGGTACACCGATGCGGCCGAGGCCACGGTGTCGGCGCGGATCTGGCGCCGTTTCCAGATCGACGACCACATCGGGAGCGGCCGGATCCCCGAGCCACAGACGGCGATGATCGGTA
>DXDP01000463.1 GCA_019115445.1 Candidatus Nocardiopsis merdipullorum | reverse complement strand
CCGGCGGTTCCTGACACTCCGCTGTACGAGATGGGTGCCCGTCCACCCCTCGGTTGGCGGGCATCCCACAGTAGATCGCGGCCTACAGGAAGATCTCACCGATCTTGTCCGGGTTCAGCCCCGTTGTGGCGGGCCGCCCGCACATGCATGCCGAAGAGAGCCCCGCGCACGCGGGGATGGACCACCTTCAACGGGTGAATCGGACAGCACCCCGCCGAGAGCCCCGCGCACGCGGGATGGACCGTGTGACCTCTGGCCGGATGTGGCCAAGCATCGAGAGCCCCGCGCACGCGGGGATGGACGAGATCGCGTATCGATTGGAGTATCTGACGTCAGAGAGCCCCGATGATGTGGAAATGGGCCGGACCGGCGGCACCGAGGACGCGCTGCTCATCATTGGCTAAATCACTACCAATGCCTTGTTGTGCACACCTCACTTGGGTGGGCGTGGGGCGTTTGTTGGTTTGGTGTTCTTCTGTCCGTATTGCCTGTGGGTGTCCGTTCGCTGTGCTGGTGTCGAGCAGACTCACGCACCGCACCTGCGTGCCACACAATCCACTTTTGACTGTGAGGGCGGGCGGGGTCTTGTCCCAGGGTCTTCGTGACGCTTCGGCTCCTGTCCGACGGGAGCTGTCGCAGGGCCTTCCGGATCCACCTAGGATGTGATCGGACTTCAGGGTCGAAGCTTCTCCAGCGTGCCCTCAAAGGATGTTGCGAGAAGATAACGCTCTGGGTCTTCGCAGGTCATTGGCTGAGAGCTCCGCGCACGCGGGGATGGACCGTCGATGGTTGGTCGGGTCGGGTCGGCCATGTCGAGAGCTCCGCGCACGCGGGGATGGACCAGCTGACCGCCGCCGAGGAGGCCGAACTCAGCCGAGAGCCCCGCGCACGCGGGGATGGACCGTGGTGCCGTGATCTTCGGGATGGGGGAACTTTGAGAGCCCCGCGCACGCGGGGATGGACCTCCGGGGTCGGGGGTGTGGTCGCCCCTTGTTTTGAGAGCCCCGCGCACGCGGGGATGGACCGACACCCCCTTTCGGGTTCAAGGTCGCTCTCTTGAGAGCCCCGCGCACGCGGGGATGGACCGCCCTCATCCCCGAGCGGGGGTGAGGGCTTCGTGAGAACCCCGCGCACGCGGGGATGGACCGGCGTGGGGCCCGCCTCCCCTTGACACGGGCCCCACGAGCAGAACACCCCTCGCCTCACTTCCAGCGACGGGCCAGCTTGGCTCCCAACCCAGGACGATCGATCTTGGCGTTGTGCCGACGATCCACCGGTAGACGCCGCACCTCGACAAACTCGGTGATCCCCCGAGTCGTGGGGTAGCGGTGCATCAACTCCCGCAGTTCGGCGATCACCGCCGCAGCGCCACGACGATCCTCGTCGGAACGCTCGACACAAACCACCGGGACAAAACTGCCCGCACGGGGGACGGACACCAACGCCGCGCGCCGCACAGCCGGATGCGTGGCCACCACGGGTTCGACCTGCAACGGCAGATAAACCCTGTCAGGGGTGACGACCCGATGCGAACGTCGACCACCGAGCCACAGGCGGCCTTGCTCGTCGAGGAAACCGACATCACCCATCCGATGCCACACCGACCCGTCCGGATCGGGAATCTTGTTCGCCGCCGTCGCTGCCGGGTCGCGGAAGTAGTCCTCGCTGATGTGCGGGCTCCGGGCGATGACCTCACCGACCTCACCCGGCGGCAACGTCTCGACGTCGTCGATACTTGCGACAGGGGCTTCGGTGACCGACACGATCCGCAGCTCGACCCCGGGCAACCCCGGACCGACACACAGACCCTCACCGCGCTCGGTACGTTCCCACGTTTCCTTCAACACGGTCGTGCCGTCGATCTCGCACAGGGGAAGCGCCTCGGTGGCGCCATAATTGGAGTACAGCTCCCCCTCGGGGCCGAGCACGTCCTTGACCGCCGAGTACAACGGCCCATGCACCTCGGCGCCGCCGGCGACGACACGACGCACGCTCGGCACCGTGATCGACCTCCGGCGGGCATGCTCCGCCAGGTTCCGCAGCAGCGCCGGTGAGCCGAACATCGACCGGACACCATGCTCCTGGATGGTGCGCAACAACGCGTCCGGGTCGGCGTCGCCGGGCCCCTTCATGGTGAAGTCCATCGGTGGGATCACCACCTGCCCGCCGCACGACAACGCGATGATCCAAAACATCGGAAACGTCGGCATGTCGACCACATCGCCGCCGTTTCCGAGCGACCACTGGTTGTGAACCAGATCGACCATGGCGCCGAAGTTGCGGCGGCGCAGCACCGTGGGTTTCGGTGTGCCCGTACTGCCGGTGGTGAAGGCGATGACGGCCGGATCCTCGGGGGCGACGTCGGCCGGGACCGGTTCGGTGGGGGCCTTGTCCGCCAAGAGGTCGTCCAAGGATTTCACGCCGGGCCAACGGCCATCCACCACGTATTGCTGGCGGATCGTGCGCTTTCCCCAGCCGAAGAGCCGCTTGGCCAGGTGCGCGCTCGGCGTACCGAAGAACACCTCGGGGCCGACCCGGTCGAGACAGCGGGTCACCCGCCGCAAACCGTGACTGTACGGTTCGATGCCCACCAGTGTGGCACCGATCCGGAACAGCGCGGTGCCGAGCACGAGTGCGTCGAAGCTGGGTGGCACCATGAACGAACAAAGGGTGCCTTCGCGGACGCCGGCCGCACGAAGTCCGACGGCCAATCGTTCGGCGCGGTCCGACAGCTCTCCGTAGCTCCGTTCCCGGTGGACCAGGACACCGTCACTGCCTCGTTCGGTGTGGGTCAGGGCGACACGGCCGGGGTCGGTACGTGCCACCTCCAGAACCAGGTCGGCGACACGGATCGGGTCGTAGCCGGCCCGCTGCTCGATGTTTGGTCCGGGCTTGCTCAACGGACTATCTCCACGGTTCTTGAGGTCGGGCGTCCACCGTCGGCCGTGGTGACCTCGGCCAGGAACGAGCGGATCACCTTGGTGACCTCGTTCGGTCGTTCCAACATCGGCAGGTGGCCCGTGTGGCGCACGAGCGCGCGGTGTTCGGGGCGCAGTACGGAGTCGAGGCGGGCGCCGACCCTGGGGGACAGGATCCGGTTGCGGGCACCCCAGATGGTGCACAGGGGAGGGCCGTCCGGGCCCCGCACGATGCGGTAACTGGTGGGCAGGTCGGCCAGGACATCGGTCAGGGCGGGTGCCTGCTCCGATCGGAGCAGGCACGCCGTCAGCTCCGGATCGTGGTGGACCTTGGCGCGGGCGCCGGCGGGCCCCACCTGGAAACGGAGGGTCAATGGAGCGGTCACCCGAGGAAAACGCAGACGGCGGAGTACGGCACGCACCGGTGTGGTCACCACCGACCGCAGGCGTGAGGAGGCCATCAGCATCCCCAGACCGCCGGCAGCGAAGGTCGCGTCCGTCAGCGGGTTGATCAGGACGAGCGCGCGCACACTGCCGGGGTGGCGGGCGGCGATGCCTGCGGCGATGGCCGAGCCCATGCAGTTGCCGATGAGGGTGACCGGGGCCAGTTCGTCGTGTTGGATCAGGGCCGACAACAGTTCGACGTGTGTTTCGAGGTCGATCGGTTGCGACGGCAGGGGTGAAGCGCCAAAACCCGGTAGGTCGACGGCCACCACGCGGTGGTCGGTGGCAAGGTCGGCGATCTGGTGGCGCCAGATGCTGTGTGAGGTACCCCCGTTGTGGAGCAGCACCACGCCCGGCCCATGGTCCCCGGCCCGGTGTACGGCCACTTCCAGGCCTTTGTGTCGGAACCACTCCGGCGACGCACCGTGTGGTGGCCCGTCCTTGGGTTTCGGGGATCGCTGCGCGCTACTGCTCACTGTGGCCTCCTGCACCGCAACTTCGGATAATGACCATTCGCCGAATGGATGTTATCCGCGGAAGGTGGGTGTGCCAACCCCCACAAGGCAGTGCTTTTTCTTGCACACCGGAGGAAACCACCCCGCTCGGCCTCTGCCCCATCCGCTCAGGACGTGGCGGAAGCCCCCCGCAGGATCCACCCCACCGTCTCGATCAGATGTGCCGGTGACACCGCGTCCGCATCCACCAACCGCTGCATCGCGTAACCGTAGGCAGCGGCCTGCACCGCACCGGCGATCCGCTCGGCCTGAGCGGCATCTTCCACCACACCGGCGTCGAGGATGCTGGTGGCCAGGTTGCTCCGTACATCGGCGAGCAGCTCGGCGACCATCTCACCGTGCGGTGGGTTCCGCAGCGAGTACAACCAGAACTCGGCCATCAGGAGTACGACTTCGGGCGCGGTGTCGATCGTGGTCGTCCAGGTGGTGACCATCCGCTCCAAGAGCTCGTCGTGGTCACCGGTCTCCTCGGAGGAGCGTCGACGTGCCTTCGCGCCGGCCTCGACCAACCGCTGCATCATGGCCAGGAACAGTTCCTGTTTGCCGGAAAAGTTCGCATAGATCGCACCGGTGGACATGCCCGCCTCACCGGCGATCTGCGGTACCGACGCACCCGCGTAACCACGGTCGGCAAACACCGAGGCGGCTGCGTCCAGCAGCGCCTCGCGGGTGCGTTGACGTCGCTGCCGGCGGATTCCGACCACGTGAGGGCCCTCCTCGAATGGACGACCGGAACCAGTGGTGCCCAGGCAGTACCCAGGGCCTGCCCGTGTTCCGTCGGCTGGATGGTATCGGGAGGTGGGAGCAAAGTGACACCCGGGAGGGTTCACCAAGGGTCCACGTACCGGCCCGTGCCCCCACGGTCACGGGCACCACCCGGGCCTTCCCCAAGGGCTGAGGTGATCCACTTCCGGGTGTCGACGGGGTCGATGACGTCGTCCAGCTCGAACACCGAAGCGGCATGACTTGCCTTACCACGCCGATAGGCCTCGGCGAGGATCTCGTCGAAGGCGGCGGCACGCTCCTCGGGGTCCTCGATCGCCTCCAGTTCCCGACGGAACCCCAACCGGACCGCACCCTCCAACCCCATCGGCCCGAGCTCACCGGTGGGCCAGGCCAAGGTGGCGACGGGGGCACGGAGGTGACCGCCCGCCATGGCCTGTGCCCCCAACCCGTACCCCTTGCGCAGGATCACGGTCACCAGGGGAACACGCAGTTGGGAGCCGATGACGAACAGTCGGGAGAAGTGGCGAACGGTGGCCGTTCGCTCGGCGTCCGGGCCGACCATGAACCCCGGAGTGTCACACAGCGAGAGCACGGGCAACTCGTGAGCGTCACACAACTGCAGGAACCGGGCGATCTTGTCGGC
>DXDP01000462.1 GCA_019115445.1 Candidatus Nocardiopsis merdipullorum | reverse complement strand
TCAATCACCTTGTCGCTCTCGGACACACCCGCATCGGGTTCACCAGTGGTCCGGAACGCTACGTCCCGGTGCGCCGCAAGCTGGAGGGCTATCATCACGCGATGAAGGAACACGGACTGGACGGCGAGGAGCTTGTCGAACTGTCTCTGTTCGGGGTCGAGGGTGGGGACGCCGCAGCCGGCCGTCTGCTCGATCGCGGGGTCACCGCGATGGTCTGCGGCTCCGACATGATGGCTCTTGGTGCGATCCGTGCCGCCCGCAGGCGCGGACTGAAAATTCCGCAGGACTTTTCCGTGGTGGGCTACGACGATTCCCAACTCGTCGCCTTCACCGATCCACCCCTGACCACGGTCCGTCAGCCGATCAACGATATGGCGTTGGCCGCGGTGCGCGCCCTGTGCGACGAGATCGCCGGGCACGAGGTTTCTCGGACCGAGTTCATGTTCGCCCCCGAACTCGTCGTGCGTGGCTCGACCACCGCGGTGCCCAGGGCCTCCACCGTCGTCGCCGAACGGATCGTCTGAGACGAAGGACAACGGTGCGGGGGCCGCAGTGCATTCTGCGGCCTCCGCACTCGTCCCGCGGCAGGGTCGAAAACCTCACCTCAGGATCGGGAACCGTTGGACCAAGGAGGTGGAGCTCCACCAGCGGCCGAGCCCCAGGGTCTTTGCGGAGTCGGCGTACAAAAGACCGATCAGGGCCAACGACATCACGATGTAATCGGTCAAGAACGGGTTGCTCGGCAGGGGAAGAGCCGCCACGTACATGAGCATGAGCAGCAACACACCGGTCACGGTGGCCACGCGCTGACCGATGCCCGACATCAAGGCCGCACCGATCGCGCCGAGCCCCACCATGAACAGGACGTCGGCCCACACGGCCCCGATCATGGGGTCGAAGAGTCCGGCGAAGACCCCGTCGAGGGAACTGAGGTAGCCCGTGGTCGGGCTGCCGCCGTTGAGCCATGCTTCTTCGGCCGGAGTGGAAAACCCGAGCCCCAGGAGCTTGTCGAGGAAGGCCCAGAGGAAGATCCACCCGATGGACAGTCGGGTCAGGGCAAGGGCGTGGCGGGCCACCGGGGACCCGACGACGTGGCGGGTCTGTTCCGATGTGTTCCGTGGGGTGGTCGTGTGGGCGGACATGCCATGTCCTTTCACCGTGGGGCGGTTACTTCCACTTACAGACAACCGCTCGGTGAGGGTGGGGGTGAGTGGCTGAGGTAATACCTCGATGGGGCTTTGGACCCCACGGGTGAAGGGCCGTCACCAAGTCCCAGGTCGGAGCCGCTGTCGGCGAGCACTCTCGCGGCCCCTGTGATGCATCTCTCCAGGCCGGAGGGGTGATGGCGGCCACCCCCGAAATGTGGGGGAAGGATGTCGTGATCGCTGTACAGGGTCGGTGACACTGGAAGTATGCCTTCCGTAGCTCTCGATGGTGAACCCGTACCGTCCACCGGCGCTCTGCCCGAGGCCTCGCTCGCCGAGCTGTGTGAGCGACCCCTGGGGTTCTACGTCCACGTACCGTTCTGTGTCACCCGTTGCGGCTACTGCGACTTCAACACCTACACGGCCGAGGAGCTGGTCTCACGGGACGGTGGCGTGACAGCCTCTCGAAACACTTACGCCGAACAGGCCATCGGCGAGATCGCCCTGGCCGACCGGGTGCTGTCCGGGCCACGCCCCGCCGTCAACACCGTGTTCGTGGGTGGGGGCACCCCCACCCTGCTGTCGCCGGAGGACCTCGGCCGAATCGTGGCGGAGATCCGGGACCGTTTCGGCCTGTTGCCCGATGCGGAATTGACCACCGAGGCCAACCCCGAGACGGTCGACCCCGACTACCTGGTACGTCTGCGTGAGGCCGGTTTCACCCGCATCTCCTTCGGCATGCAAAGCGCCCAGGAGCACGTACTGAAGGTCCTGGAGCGCGGACACACCCCCGGACGGCCGGAACAGTGCGTGCAATGGGCGCGGCGAGCAGGGTTCGAGCACATCAACCTCGACCTGATCTACGGCACCCCCGGAGAGAGCGACCAGGACTGGACGGCCTCCCTGGAGGCGGCGATCGCGGCCGGCCCCGACCACGTGTCGGCCTACTCCCTCATCGTGGAGCAAGGTACGCGCCTGGCCGCCCGAGTTCGCCGCGGCGAACTCGCCGAACCCGACGAGGACACCATGGCCGACCGCTACCTCATGGCCGACGACGCCCTCACAGCCGCGGGATACACCGCCTACGAGGTGTCGAACTGGGCGCGTGGATCGAAGGGCCGCAGCGCTCACAACTATCTCTATTGGACCGGTGGCCACTGGTGGGGGATCGGTCCGGGTGCGCACAGTCACGTCGGCGGTACCCGTTGGTGGAACGTCAAGCATCCGGCCGCCTACGCCGCGCGCCTGGCCGCAGGAGACAGTCCCGGGCAGGCACGAGAGCTGCTCACCGAGGAGGAACGCCGTTTCGAGCGCATCCTGTTGGAACTGCGCGTGGCGGAGGGGTGCCCGCTGGATCTGCTGGAGCCGCACGGGCGTGCGGCGGCGGAGCGGGCCGTGACCGAGGGGCTGCTCGAACCCGCCGCTCACCGGGTCGGCCGTGCCGTACTGACCCGCCGGGGGCGTCTGCTCGCCGACGCCGTGGTACGCGACCTCACCTGAGTGGCGTGCCGGAGGGCCGACACCACGAAGGGGACGAACCCCTGCTCGGAAACGAAACGGTGGTCGCGCCCTCCCCGTGATCGGGGAGGTCGCAACCACCGCTGGGGCCCACCACCCGGGATGGGTCCCTTCGCACGTTCGGGTGCTTACTGCACCCACTTCACGTTGAACGGGAAGCGATACCACTCGCCCCGGTTCGCGGCCATGCCACCCATGATGCCGAACACGATCGAGGTGACCCAGAGGGCGAACCAGAACAGGTACCCGATGAGGACGATCATCAGCACGCTGGAGATCACGTAGCCGATCAGGAGCAGCAACTGGAAGTTGAGTGATTGCGCGGCCTGGTCCCGGACGAAGGGGGACTCGTCCTTCTTGATCAGGAAGATGATCAGCGGGACGATGAACCCGACGATCCCGCCGCCCAGGAGGGCGAACAAGGCCATGTTTCGCTCGTCCGGGTTGGGCGGACCACCCATGGCCGATCCGGGTTGCCCATAACCCGGCTGTCCGTAGCCGGGCTGCCCGTAGGGCTGGGAAGGGTGCGGGGGTGGGTAACTGCCGGCAGGACCGGTGGGAGGAGGGTGGCCACCGGGCTGACCGTGGCCCGGGTGGCCACCGGACTGGCCGTGGCCCGGCTGACCGGCCGGGGGCATGTAGCCGCCGGTGCCGTCCTGTCCGGGATGGCTGCCCGGTTGACCTCCCTGCCCGTACGGGTCCTCGGGAGAGTTCGGGTAAGACATGTTCTTCCTTTTGTGGCCGGGGTGGGGCCCCAAGCCGATTCGGTCGGATTATTTCAACAGCCGGATACTCACCGGGTAGCGGTACCACTGTCCCTTGTTCGCGTTGACGGCGCCGAGGACGCCGAAGATGATCGCGAGGATCCAGATCAGAGCGATCAGCGCCGAACCGATCCAGGAGAGGGTAGGGAAGAAGATACCCAACCCGACGAAGGCAACGCCGGCGAAAATATAAGGAATCAGCAACGTGAGCTGGAAATTCGCCGCTTCGGAGGCGTGGTGGCGCACGAATTGTGATTGGTTGCGCTTGGCGAAGTAGATCGCCAGCGGCGGGATCCATCCGAGGTAGGCGATGATGAAGCCGGACAGGTGGGCGAGCATTGCCACCAGCACTTCGTTGCCGCCACCCGACTGCGGGGCCTGGGGTTGACCGTGGTCACCCGGATACGGGGGCTGCTGACCGTACTGCCCGGGCTGTGGGGGTGGGCCGTACTGGCCCGGCTGACCGTACTGTCCGGGTTGCGGGGGCTGCTGGCCGTACTGCCCGGGCTGTGGAGGCTGACCGTAGGGCTGTTGTTCACCCGAGGGCTGCTGGGGTGCGTACCCGGGGGCTCCGTATCCCGGCTGTCCGGGCTGTTGGTACTGGCCATGAGCGGGCTGAGCCCCTGAAGGAGCGCCGTAACCGGGTTGTGGGGGTGGGCCGTACTGGCCCGGCTGCCCGGGCTGTTGAGGCTGTTCGGGTTGGGGCGCGTACGGGGATGCACCGGGATGCGGTTGTGCCTGTCCACCTGCAGGGGGCGCGAAACCGGGCTGTTGCCCGTGGCCCGGTTGCTCGGGTTGTGGGGGTGGGCCGTACTGGCCCGGCTGCCCGGGTTGCTGAGGCTGTTCGGGTTGGGGCGCAGGGGGTTGGGCGCCCGACGGATGATCCTGCTGTGGTCCGGGGGCAGGGTCCCCTTGGGGATCCTCCGAGGAGGAAGGGTTCGTCGGGTTCTCACTCATGCTTTTCCTTGGCTCCGCTGCTTTGGGGCGCTTGCTGTGCTATCGGGCTGTACCGACGACCGCGAAGGACCGGGGGGTCGACGGCTGCGGGCCGGAAGGGTCCGGGCCGCCGCTGAGGGAATCTTATTGTTCGTCCGGGTGGGGACCCGTCACGAAGTCGATGAGTTCTTCGACCCGCCCCAGAAGAGCGGGTTCCAAATCAGCATAGGTACGGACCGAACCGAGAATTCGACGCCACGCCTCACCGGTCGCCAACGACCAACCCAATGCATGTACGACTCCTTCTTTCCAAGGTGTGCCGCGTGGTACCTCGGGCCAGCGTTCGATCCCGACAGCGCGAGGACGCACGGCCTGCCAGACGTCCACGTAGGGGTGTCCGGTGACCAGGACGTGTTCCCCACGGACCCGCTCGGCGATTCGACTCTCCTTGGAGCCCGGGACCAGATGGTCCACGAGAACGCCCAGGCGCCGGCCGGGGCCCGGTGCGAACTCCGCGACGATCGAGGGCAGGTCGTCGACCCCTTCCAAGAACTCGACCGCCACGCCTTCCACACGCAGGTCGTGCCCCCAGACCTTCTCCACCAACTCCGCGTCGTGCGCGCCCTCGACGTAGATACGGCTCTCACGGGCCACACGGGCCGGGGCGTTCGGCACCGCGACCGAACCGGAGGCGCTGCGCAGTGGTCCTTTGCGGGCCTGTGATGCAGGACGCACCAGTGTGACCGGCTTGCCGTCGACGAGGAAGGACGCCGGGCCCAGCTCGAAAATTCGCAGACGCCCCGCCCGATCCTCCAGGGTGACGGTGGCCTTGTCCCAGGCCACGACCGCTCCACAGAAGGTCTCGTCGGCATCCTCCACGACCAGGTCCCGGCTCAGGGGGATCTCCGGAACGGTGTCCTTCTTCGGCCGGCGCCAGTCGCCCGCGAGTACGTCATGGCCGTATCGGCCGGTTCCCTTGGTTGCCACGGTCGTGCAGTCTACTGGTGTGGAACGTGTGGAGCCCGAACGTGAGGCGCACGTCGGGTGCACGGAAAAAGAAGGCACGTGCGACAGTGTTCTCAGTAGTCAGTACATCGCCCAGGTTTGCGGCCGGGCATAGAATCAGCACTGTGGAGCATGGAGTGCCAGGAGGTGGCGAGATTGCTGGACGAGCGCAAGCTCGCGGTCCTGCGTGCCGTCGTCGAGGACTTCGTGAGCACGAATGAGCCCGTTGGTTCCAGGGCGTTGGCCGATCGGCATCAGCTCGGTGTGTCCCCCGCGACCATTCGCAACGACATGGTCGCCCTGGAGGAGGACGGCTACATCGCGCAGCCGCACACCAGCGCCGGTCGGGTGCCCACCGACAAGGGTTACCGCTTGTTCGTGGACCGCTTGTCCTCACTCAAACCGCTCTCCCTGGCCGAACGTCGTGCCATCGAGTCGTTCCTCGGTGGCGCGGTGGATCTCGACGAGATCGTGGCTCGTACGGTGAGATTGCTCGCCCAACTCACCAGTCAGGTCGCGATCGTGCAGTATCCTTCGTTGACCCGCTCATCGGTTCAGCACGTGGAACTGGTTCCTCTCGGGGACCGACGGATCATGATGGTCGTCATCACCAACACGGGCCGAGTCGAACAGTGCGTCATCGACGGTTTGGAGGACGTCGACGAAACCGCCGTGGGCGATCTGCGCAACAAGCTCAACAGGGCGATCGCCGGGTGCTACCTCAGTGACGTCTCCGAGGTGGTCGACGACCTTCCCGCACAGATGCCGCCCGAACACCGCATGCTTGCGGTGTCGGTCCTCTCGGTCCTGCTGGAGAGCCTGGTCGAGCGGCACGAGGAGAAGATCGTCCTGGCAGGTACCGCCAACCTCGCCGCAGTCGACTTCGCCGCCAGTTTGCGGGAAGTTCTGGAAGCCTTGGAAGAGAACATGGTTCTCATCCGTTTGTTGGGTGAGGTGAAGGATCCTTCGATGCTCACGGTGAGCATCGGACAGGAGAACTTCCACGAAGGTCTTCGTTCCACCTCCGTCGTGTCGGCCGACTATGGTGTGGGAAACCAGTCGCTGGCCAAGATCGGTGTGGTGGGACCCACCCGTATGGACTACCCCGGAACCATGGGGGCCGTCCGCGCGGTGGCTCGGTATGTCGGACAGATTTTGGCAGGACAATAACCCAGTGGCCAGAGACTATTATCAGATTCTCGGGGTGCGTCGCGACGCGTCCAAGGACGAGATCAAGAAGGCGTACCGGCGGCTTGCACGCGAGCTGCACCCGGACATCAACCCGGACCCGGCTACCCAGGAGCGCTTCAAAGAAGTGACTCAGGCCTACGAGGTCCTCTCCGACGAGAGCAAGCGTCGGATGTTCGACATGGGACAGGACCCCTTCGCCGCGGGCGGTGGTGCCGGCGGTTTCGGCGGCGCCGGGGGCTTTGCGTTCGACGACATCATGAACGCGTTCTTCGGTGGTGGTCAGCCCGGTGGGCGTGGGCCACGCGAGCGCGTGCGGCGTGGACGCAGCATCAAGATCCGTGTCGAGCTGGATCTGGTGGAGACCGCGTTCGGGGTCAGCAAGGAGATCACCTTCCCCACCGCGATCCTGTGCGAGACCTGTCAGGGCGAGGGCACGGCCCAGGGGTCGCACCGTTCCACGTGCGACATGTGCCATGGCCAGGGCGAGGTCTCCCAGGTGACGCGTTCCTTCCTGGGACAGGTGATGACCTCCCGTCCCTGTCCGCAGTGCTCCGGTCAGGGGTCGGTCATCACCAACCCGTGCGCGGACTGCGCGGGCGAGGGCCGGGTGCGCGAAAAGGTCACCCGTACCGTCAAGATCCCCGCGGGGGTGGACGACGGGACCCGCATCCAGCTCGCCGGTGAGGGTGAGGTCGGTCCCAACGGGGGACCGCGCGGTGACATCATCCTGGAGATCATCCAAAAACCACACCCGACCTTCGAACGTCGGGGCGACGATCTCCACTGCACCATCACCGTTCCGATGACGGCGGCCGCACTCGGTGCCTCCTTCTCCTTCGACACCCTCGACGGTACGGAGAACATCGATCTGCGTCCGGGCACCAGTTCCGGGCACGTCATCAACCTGCCGGGCAAGGGTGTCACGCACCTCGACGGTGGCGGTCGTGGAGACCTGCGCATCCGTGTGGACGTGGAGACACCCGGCAAGCTGGACGAGGAGCAAGAGGCACTGCTCCGCAAGTTCGCCGAGCTGCGTGGTGAGGACCGTTCCCCTGGCAAGTTCAGCCCTGGGCACGGTGGTTTCTTCTCCAAGATCCGTGACGCCTTCGGTGCCAACAAGTGACACCGCCCCTCTTCCTGGCCGAAGCGGCGGAGCTGACGGGAGGGCCCGGCACCGTCATCACGGTGTCGGGGCCCGAGGGCAGGCACGCGGCCGCGGTGCGTCGCATCCGCGTGGGAGAGATCGTCGACCTGGCCGACGGGTGGGGCGTACGTTCCCGTTGCACGGTCGTGGACACGACCAAGGACAGCATTGTGTGCGAGGTCTGTCTGCGCACGGAGGAACCGGTGCGTGGCCCCCACCTGACCGTGGTCCAGGCCCTGCCCAAAGGTGATCGTGGCGAGTTGGCCGTGGAGATGATGACCGAGGCCGGGGTCGACAGGGTCGTTCCTTGGGCGGCCGAACGATGTATCACCCGTTGGAAGGGTGAGCGGGCCGGCAAAGCCCTGGCCAAGTGGCGCGCCACCGCCCGCGAGGCGGGAAAGCAGTCCCGCCGGTCCCGGTTTCCCGAAGTCGCCGACCCGGTCGGCCGGGCCGGGGTCGCCGATCTGCTGGCCGGTGCCGATCTGGGGCTGATCCTGCACGAGGAGGGGGCACACCGCCTGTCGGAGGTCGATCCTCCCACCGAGGGCGGTGAGGTCGTCCTCGTGGTCGGCCCCGAGGGTGGGTTCAGTGACTCAGAACTCGCCGCGTTCGACGAAGCGGGTGCGGTACGGGCTCTGTTGGGCCCGAGCGTGCTGCGTACCTCGACGGCCGGTGTGGCCGCTCTTGCGGTCCTGCAGGCCCGTACAGGGCGTTGGTAGGCAGCAAAGAACACATCGAAGGTGGAGTCGCCGCGCGGTCCCGGGCAGGGAGGACGCGGCGACTCGTCTCTTCTTCGTTCGAGGTGTGGTCAGTCGCGGGAGGGGATTTCCTCCCCGTTGTTGTCCCCATTGTCGGAGTCGTTGTCGCCGCCCCCGTTGTCCCCCTCGCCGGAGTCGTCATCGTCATCGGAGCCGTCTTCGTCCTCCTCGTCGCTGGGGGAGGCGGAGGGGTCGCAGTTCTCGTCGTGGCCGGGGCGCGGTCGCTCCTTGTCACCTTGGTCGTCGGTGGGTCGGAGCCCGTTGTGGTACTCGTCCTCGGGTGGGCAGGACGCCGTCGTCTCGAGGTCGTCCTCCTCGGCGGTTTCTTCTTCCTCGACCTCGGGGGAGGAGCGGTCACCATCCGGTTGGTCATTGCGTTCGGGCTGTGTGGTGCCCTGAGCGGAGTCGGTCGAGGGTTCCGGGGCCGCGACGCCCCCGCCGTTTCCGTGGCCGTTCTGGGTGCTTGGTGTGCCCTCGCTGTCGGCGCCCGCAGGAACGATCTCCAGGACCTGGTCACGCACCTGGGGGGTGGACATGACGACCGAGGCGGCGATCAGTACCGCCCCCGCCACCGCTACCGCGGGGCGTAGCCAGGGCAGGCCGAGCCATGCAGAACCTCGATTGTTCTCGATTCTTTCACGAATCAGATTGAGGCCTTCCGGGGAGGGGGAGACCTGGTCGGCCTCCGCTTTGAGAAGTTGCCGGAGCTCGGCCTCGAATTCGGTGTCCGTGGGATCTGTGGGGCTGCTCATGTCGTTTGCTCCAGAACAGAACGGAGCGCGGAGATTCCGCGTGAGGTGTGGCTCTTCACTGCGCCGCGGCTGATCTTCATGGCATCTGCGATCTGTGCTTCTGACAGGTCGCCGTAGTACCGGAGCACGATGGCCTCTCGCTGACGGGTCGGTAGTTTACGCAGGGCCTTGATGACGGCCTCGCGCTCCAAAAGGTTCATCGCACCGTTCTCGGCGCTGGGGGCATCGGGTAGTGCCTTGGGGGCGTGCTTTTCCACGACGGCCCTGTGCCGCAGGACCGAACGGGCCTTGTTCACAACGGCCTGACGAAGATAGGAGAGTGCCTTGTTGGGGTCGCGCAGGCGTCGCCATGCTCCGTGCATGGCCACGAAGGAGTCCTGCACGACTTCCTCCGCGGTCGCGTAGTCGCGGACGAGCAGGGCAGCGAGCCGAACGAGTGGACGGTAATGCTCCCTGTAGAGCTCCGTCACGGCGTGGTCGGCGTCCCACTCCACAGTGAGGGGGGCCGTGGCAGTGCCGGCCACCATGGTTTCTGTCGTCACATCAGTTCGACGCACACCCTTGTCGCGGGGTTTACGAAAGGGCATACCTCTTCTTTCCCGAGTCGTCGTGCGTTTCCATCCGAACACGTGGGGAGGCCGAGTGCAGACGTAGCCGAACGACCTGACGCGCACGGGTGGAAAGCCTACCGCGTTCCCGAGAGCCTTTGCGGTCGCACCGGTGGCCCACAAGCCGGCGCACACCGGTGAACCGGGGGCGCGCGACGCTCTTCGTTGCGGCATGATGGGGGCCGTCCACCCCCGATGGCGGCCGCGGCGTCCGGGTGGTGGCTGCAAAACACAGACGGAAAGGTGTGCGATGTCCGAAACCGATTGCCTTTTCTGCAAGATCGTCAAGGGGGAGGTGCCCGCCGAAATCGTGCGCGAGGGCGACCGCACCATCGCCTTCCGGGACATCAACCCGCAGGCACCCACGCACGTGCTGGTCGTACCGCGGGACCACCACCCGGATGTGGCCTCGGCGGCCGTTGCCGACAGCGGGCTCATCGACGAGATCGTGCGGGAGGCGCACGAGGTGGCAGTTGCCGACAATGTCGCCGATTCCGGTTATCGACTGGTGTTCAACACCGGTGGTAACGGGGGACAGACGGTCTTCCACCTGCACGGCCACCTCCTGGGAGGTCGGGGGCTCAACTGGCCGCCCGGGTGAGTAATCGGGTTCGGCGGTACTTCGGGCCTGGGCCCTGGGCCCTTTCAGGGGCG
>DXDP01000461.1 GCA_019115445.1 Candidatus Nocardiopsis merdipullorum | reverse complement strand
CGGTGAAGGCGACGAGTTGGGAGTCGTCGTAGCCCACCACGGAAAAGTCCTGCGGAATTTTCAGTCCGCGCCTGCGAGCGGCACGGATCGCGCCAAGAGCCATCATGTCGGAGCCGCAGACCATCGCGGTGACCCCGCGATCGAGCAGGCGGCCTGCTGCGGCATCCCCACCCTCGACCCCGAACAAAGACAGTTCGACAAGATCCTCGCCGTCCAGTCCGTGTTCCTTCATCGCGTGGTGGTAGCCCTCCAGCTTGCGGCGCACAGGGACGTAGCGTTCCGGACCACTGGTGAACCCGATGCGGGTGTGTCCGAGAGCGACAAGGTGATTGACCGCCAACATGCCGGAGGTACGGTCGTCACAGGATATGAAAGCGGCGGGGATCTCCTCGGCGAAGCCGTTCACCAGGACGATGGGGAGTCTGCGCGAGAGCAGGGTCCGGTAACGCTCGTGCGGGGCGCTGGTGTCGGCGTGCCGACCCGAGACGAAGAGGATCCCCGAGACATTGCGTTCCAACAGGAGTTCGACGTATTCGTCCTCGGTGATACCTCCTGGTGTTTGCGTGCACAGTACGGGGGTGTAGCCGCGCTGGGCGAGGGCGCCTTCCGCCGCCTGGGCGAACATCGGAAAAACTGGATTGCCCAGTTCTGGTATGACCATGCCCACCAGACCGGCGGAGCGCTGACGCAGCCGGGCTGGGCGCTCGTATCCGAGGACGTCGAGCGCCGTGAGCACGGCTTTGCGGGTTTCACTGCCCACACCGGGTTTGTCGTTGAGCACCCGCGAGACGGTGGCCTCGCTGACGCCTGCGTGCCGCGCTATATCGGCAAGTCGTGGACCCATGAGCACAACTCTAGTCGAGATCACTGTCACATGAGCGAAAGTTGACGGTAATCTTGCGCAAGAGCTTGCAACCGTCCGGAAGGAAACACATGCAGACGCACTGGTGGCGTGACGCAGCCATCTACCAGATCTACGTCCGCAGCTTCGCCGACTCCAACGGTGACGGCGAGGGCGACCTCAACGGGATCAGGGAAAATCTCCCGGCCCTGGCCGAACTCGGTGTGGACGCGATCTGGTTGACGCCCTTCTACGTCTCACCCCTTGCCGACGGTGGTTACGACGTGGCCGACTACCGCGACGTCGACCCGCGCTTCGGCACTTTGGAGGATTTCGACGCGCTCCTTGCCTCCGCCCATGAGCTGGGGTTGCGGGTCATCATCGACGTGGTGCCCAACCATTCCTCGTCGGCACACGAATGGTTTCGCGAGGCGGTCGCCGCCGAGCCGGGCAGTCCTGCCCGCG
The DNA here is from genome assembly GCA_019115445.1 of Candidatus Nocardiopsis merdipullorum. Classification (GTDB taxonomy): domain Bacteria; phylum Actinomycetota; class Actinomycetes; order Streptosporangiales; family Streptosporangiaceae; genus Nocardiopsis; species Nocardiopsis merdipullorum. The sequence continues at coordinate 1,233 of DXDP01000461.1, read as the reverse complement.
CTCGATACATCTTCCGGGACGGCAAGGGCCCCGACGGTCAGGAGCCGCCCAACAACTGGCAGTCGATCTTCGGTGGCCCGGCGTGGACCCGGCTCAAGCGCCCCGACGGTACACCCGAACAGTGGTACCTGCACCTGTTCGACTCCGAGCAGCCCGACTTCGACTGGACCAACCCGGAGGTGCACGAGGAGTTCGACGGTGTCCTGCGTTTCTGGCTGGACCGGGGCGTGGACGGGTTCCGCATCGACGTCGCCCACGGCATGGTCAAGGAACAGTCCCTTCCCGACATCGTCGAAGGCACCGAGGCCGGCATGCTCGACGGCAGCAATGTCCTGCCCTACTTCGACCAGGACGGCGTGCACGAGATCTACCGCCGCTGGCGTTCACTCGCCGACAGCTACGACGGTGATCGCGCCCTGGTGGCCGAGGCCTGGGTCGAGGACTCCTCACGCATCGCCAGGTACCTGCGTCCGGACGAGTTGCACCAGGCGTTCAACTTCGAGTACTTGACCGCTCCGTGGGAGGCCGGACGCCTGCGCGAGGTCATCGATTCCTCTTTGGCCGCCAACGGTGCCGTGGGGGCGACCACCACGTGGGTGCTGTCGAACCACGACGTGACCCGACACGTCACCCGTTTCGGTGGTGGGGAGCAGGGCCTGCGTCGGGCACACGCCGCGACCCTGCTCATGCTGGCCCTGCCCGGTTCGGTGTACCTGTACCAGGGTGAGGAACTGGGGCTTCCTGAGGTCGTCGACCTGCCCGAGGACGCCCTGCAGGACCCGACCTGGCTGCGCTCGGGTGGTACCGATCGGGGACGTGACGGGTGCCGGGTACCGCTTCCCTGGAAGCGGGATGGCGCCTCGTTCGGCTTTTGCCCCGAGAACGCGCGGCCGTGGTTGCCGGTCCCCGAGTCCTGGGGCGAACTGTCCCGGGAGGCCCAGCGCGGCACGGAAGGTTCCACTTTGGAGCTGTACACGCGGGCCCTGCGCCTGCGCCGTGAACTGGATGCCCTGGGTGATGGCTCGATGACCTGGCTTTCCGCCCCCACGGGGGTGCTGTTCTTCGAGCGTGAGCCCGGCATAGGCTGCGCGGTGAACCTGACCGGGGAGACGGTGGAGCTGCCGGCCTCCGGTGAGGTGCTCATCTCCAGCGGTCCGGTCACGGCCGATGGCAAGAACCTGTCTCTGCCCTCCGACACCGCCGTGTGGCTGCGGGCCTGAACCTTCCTGTGGT
>DXDP01000460.1 GCA_019115445.1 Candidatus Nocardiopsis merdipullorum | reverse complement strand
CCTCCAGCGCAACCACGGACCCGGACGGGTGCCATACCTGGACCGTAACCTGTCACGGCCCGTATGTCAGGTGGTGGAAGGCGACCCAACTCCCGAGTAATCCGCGCGAACCTTTACATACAAGGAGATTTCCCCCGTTCAGGGATCTTCGTAAAACCTTCCTGACCGTTTCCGATCATCGAGGACAAGGCTCTCGTTCAGGACGATCGCACCCACCACCCGTATCTTCGCGGCACGGAGCGCCCGCACCGCCTCAGCGATCGTCGCGCCGGTGGTGACCACGTCGTCCACCACGACCGCAGGCATACCTTCGGCGCAAGCAGGCATCCGTCCCGAGACGAACTCCCCCGTGCGATTACGCAGACGCTCGGCCCGCCCCAGGCCGACCTGGCGGCCCGTCCGTCCCCGGTGGTGTAACAGCGGCGCCGTCCGTCCGGCCTCCACGCCCCCGGAAGCCGCCAGACAGGACTCCGCCAGACGGGTCACCGGCCCGGTCCCGGAAGGGGAGCCTCGTCCCGGGACCGGAACCAGCAGCGTGTTCGGTGATGACCAACCCGAGGCCGTGTACACACGCGCCAACCGTTCCCCCAACGGCACGGCCAGAGCGTCCGCACCGCCTTCCTTGAAGGCCAGAAGTACTCTGCGGTCATGACCACCGTGTGGCCCGGCCGCCCACATCGGTGGGCACCCCGGGCGTGGGGCGCAACGCCTCGGACGACGTTGCAGGAGCCGACGACACTCTGTGCACAACGGTCCGTCCGGTCCCGCGCACCCGGCACAGGGGTGCGGCAGCAGCAGTTCCAAAAACGCCGCGCACAGACGTCGTAGTGCGTCCCCGAAGGCACTCGCCAACCTTGTCCAGGTCATGTGTCCAGGATCGACACTTGTTACGGCGTGTGCCAGAGCCGTTCTTCGACCTGTGGACAACACGGAACCACCCCTGAGTCCGATCAATCAGCCCGGGAAGGTGGGTGCTGTCCCCTCTGCAACGTTCTGCCAGCTGAGTCGGTCGTTGGAGATCCACACGCTGCCGTCGTCGGTACCCGCGATCAGCGGCTGCCCGGGGGCCCCGGAGATCGTCACCATTCCGGCCACGGAGGTCCCCGTGCTGGCCGGTGGGGTCCCACCGTCGAGCGACACCAGGAAGGCCTGGCTGGTGCCACGATCCCGGCTACCCAAAATGACGAGCTGGTCCGCGGAGCGCCAGGAGACGTCGAGGACCTCCTCCAGTTCACGGGCCAGTTCGATGAACCCTCCGACGGTGACCTGGTCCCCGTCCACCGTGACCCGGCCCAGCTCGAGCGATCGTTCTCCGTCCTCCTCGGTGATCGCGGCCACCCGCGTGCCGTCACGAGAGACCTTGAGGTCGACCAACGAGCGGTCGTTCAGTTCCGGCGCGGACACGCGGACCACTTCCTCACCGCCGCGCAGCAACCACAGGGTGGAGTCACCCGGCCCGGGCGGGGTCCGTCTGTCGTCGAGGATCAGCTCACTCTCCTCCTCACGAGCGTCCTCGTCGTCTTCTCGCTCGTCGGGGTCGTCGGTCTCCTCCAGCACCCACAGGTTGCCGTTGACGTCCCAGGACAATCCGGTGAAGAACCCGTCGTCGAGGACTTCCTCGTAGTCGGCCCCGGGGTCGGTACGACCGGCCACGACCTCGTTGCCGCCCAGGGGGATTCCGGCGATGGTGCTCTCGTCCACCGAGATCGCGAACTGTTCGAGCTGGATGTCGCCCGCGCCCAACGGCCCGGGCACACGCTCGGCGTCGTCGAAGGTGTCGGCCTCCCAGTCGGTGGCCGACCAGAGCCTGCCCTCGTTCACGTAGTAGGCCCGAGTTCCGAGGGAAATGGCACCCGGCGCCACCTCGGACCAGAAGTCGTCCACAGGACGCGGGCGCTCCTTGCTCTCCCCCTCGGTGTCGGGGAAGGCCACCTCTTCACCGTTGACGATCAAGGAGAATTCCTGGATCTCCGGCAGTTGGCGCAAGGTCCAGGCGATCTGGGCCCCCATCTCCGCGGCGTTGGCCTGCCCCAGGACACCCACGTCGATCTCGACCCGCTCGTTGTCCACCTCCATGCTCGGGACGGTTCCTCCCGGGAACGCGCTTCGCACCGCGGGCTCCAACCAGTCGCTGGGGCCCGCGATCAGTCTGCGCAGGAGTCGTTCGGTGAGTTCTTCACTGCTCACCGGAAGGTAGACCGGGTCCGGGACCAGTGCGCTGCCTTCGGGGTTGAAGTAGTAGAGGTTGAGGGGGCGGTGTGTGCGCTCCACGTCGAGCTGACTGAGGATCAGTTCTTCGGGCATGTCCTGGATACGCCACTCCCCTTCGGGGTCCCCCCCTTCACGGGCCAGGTGGAAGGGGACTTCGAACAACCCGTCGTCGTCATTGGGAAGATACTTTCCGTCCTCGTCGATGGTGGCCACGAGCGAGCTGCGAATACGTACTGTGGCGGTGAGTCCGTCGGCGCTGATCTCGGAGTCGAAGTCGACGGTGTCCAGGTCCTGGAAGACCTGGACGGAGCTGTCGGGGGACCATTCCTCCCTCAGTTCGGGCAGCATGTAGCTGCGGGCCGCCTTGTGGTCCTCCTCGAAGCTGCCCATGTCCTTGAGGAAACCGTTGACCAACCCCTCCGGTGCGACCCCGAGTTGAGGCCCGGCGGGCAGCAGGCGCACGTAACCGCCGTAGGGGTCGGCAGAGACGTCACCACCGTCACCCGGTACGACCGGTCCTGTGGTGGGGACCATAGCGCAACCTGTCATCAGCAGGCAGAACATCGCCCCGGAAGAGAGCGCCCGGATCACACGACCGAAGCTGCCGGGGGTGATCATCCGATCTCCTCCTCACCGTCGTCGCCGGTGCGCACCGAACGTTCGGTGTCGTTCTGTTCCGAGGCGGAGCCGTCCGTGTCGGATCCCTCTTCCTCTGTGTAACTCGGGAAGTTGCGGGCCAACGCGATCTCCGGCGGAACGAGCGGCAGGGGCGAGCCTCGTAGCTCCGCGCCGGAGGTACGGGGCAGGGACAGCCGGAACTGGGAGCCCTGCCCGGGCATCCCCCATGCCTGGAGCCAACCACCGTGCAGCTGAGCGTCCTCCTTGGCGATCGGCAGGCCCAGACCGGTACCACCGGTGGTGCGCACACGAGAGTAGTCGGCCCGCCAGAAGCGGTCGAAACACAAGTGTTCCTCCCCCTCCTCGAGTCCCACGCCGAAGTCACGCACGGCCACTGCGATGGAGTCGCGGTCCCCTGCCGCGGTCACCACGACGTCCTTGCCATCGCTGTGCTCGATCGCGTTGACCACCAGGTTGCGCAGGATGCGGTTGATCCTTCGGGTGTCGAACTCGGCCGTACACGGCTCCGCGGGAAGGCGCAGGATCACCTTGATGCCGCGCTTCTCCGCGATCTGTTCGGCATCGCCGACGGCCTGCATGACGGAGTCTCGGATGTCGGACGATTCGGTGCCCAGGGTGGCAGCGCCCGCGTCGTGGCGGCTGATCTCCAACAGGTCGCTGAGGAGTTCTTCGAACCGCTCCACCTGACTCTGCAGGAGTTCCACGGAACGGCGATTGGTCGCCTCGAGTTCCTCTCGATCGTCGAAGAGCAGGTCACCTGCCATCCTGATGGTGGCGAGCGGGGTACGTAGCTCGTGGGAGACGTCCGAGACGAACTGGCGTTGGAGTTTGGAGAGCTCCTCCAGTTCTTGGATCTTCTCCTGGAGGTTGCCTGCCATGTCGTTGAAGGACATCGCCAGCCGAGCGAGGTCGTCCTCGCCCTGGACCGTCATGCGTTCGGTGAGGTCACCCGCTGCCAACCGTTCGGCGGACTGGGCGGCCGAGCGTACGGGGCTGACCACCAGTCGGGTGACGACAAAGGCGATGAGCCCGAGAAGTATGACGAGCAGGGTCGCAACCAGGGCGACCGTGTTCTGGACCAGATCGAGGATCTCCTGCTCGTTCTGGAGCGGGAAGATGTAGTACAGCTCGTAGGCGTGGGTGAGCTCGGCCCCCACCACCAGCGCGGGGACGGTGGTGCCTTCCATGTCGATACGTGTGTACGTGTGGAACTGCTGTTCGGAACCCGATTGGCGTATCCGGTCGACCAGGCGTTGGGGGACGCTCTCCTCGTCCCCGGTGGCCCATCCGGTCTCGTCCCCCACCGACGGCAGGATGACCACGCCGTACAGTCCTGTGTCCCCACTGCGACTGGTGAGTTCGCTGGTGATGTTGTAGAGGAGTCGGTCGCGGTCACCGACCTCGTTCTCCTGCAGTTCGGCCAGGGCGTAGTTGAGCCCGGCCCGATGGTCGTTGACCGCGGTGTTGATCTTGGCCTCGAGCAGCCCACTCCGCACCTGGGACAGGAGCACGTACCCCACCCCCGCCATGACCAGCAGGGACAACACCAGGGTCGTGGAGATGACCCGCAGGTGCAGTGAGCGACGCCAGTTGGTCTGTACGCCGCGTACCAGGGCTCGTGCGGCGCGCTGGGCGAACAGGTAGGCACGGGTGAGCCCGTTTCCGCTGTCACCCCCGGCCGCCCCGGAGGACGCGCCGGCGCGTTCCTTGCCGGGGCCGGCCTTGCGCTCCTCCTCCGATGGGGCTGTCGTCATAGAGCTTTCAGGTCCGGTCAGGCCGTTCCGGCCTTGTAGCCGACACCGCGGACGGTCACCACGACCTCGGGGTGTTCGGGATCCTTCTCGATCTTGGCTCGCAAGCGCTGTACGTGGACGTTGACCAGGCGGGTGTCGGCGGCGTGGCGGTAACCCCAGACCTGTTCGAGGAGCACCTCGCGGGTGAAGACCTGCCGCGGCTTACGGGCCAGAGCCACAAGGAGGTCGAACTCCAACGGGGTCAGGCTGATCTGCTCGCCGTCACGGCGCACCGCGTGCCCGGCCACGTCGATCGTGATGTCGCCGATCTGCAGGACTTCCGGGGCGGGTTCCTCGGTACGGCGCAGTCGTACACGTACGCGGGCCACGAGTTCTTTGGGTTTGAACGGCTTGACGATGTAGTCGTCGGCCCCCGATTCGAGGCCGAGGACGATGTCGATGGTGTCACTCTTGGCTGTGAGCATGACGATGGGGACACCGGACTCGGCGCGGATCTGTCTGCAGACGTCGATACCGTCGGTCCCCGGCAGCATCAGGTCGAGCAGGACCAGGTCCGGCTTGGTCTCACGAAAGGCCTCCAGGGCCTTGTCTCCGTCATGCACGAACGAGGGCTCGAACCCCTCACCCCGCAGGACGATGCCAAGCATCTCGGCGAGGGCGAGGTCATCGTCGACAACCAGTACACGTCCCTTCATCATCGATGTGTCCGGCGCCGGGTGTCGAACCCGCCCCGAGAGCGGGGTCGCGGCGCCTACTCCTCTCTCTGGAACACTTCAAGCGGCGGCGGTCGGTCGGTGCCCTTGCTCCCCGATGCGGGGAACCGTTCACGTTTTCTCAGCTTGCCACCTCCGGCGACCGCAGGAAGAGTGGTCAGTAGGGTTCGGTGCCTCATGGACCGATATCGGTTGTCGGCCGGTACCGTTCCTGGCCGGGCCTCACAAGAAAAGCCTGGTGATTCAGCACGTTGGTAACAGAAAGCATACAAAAGGAATGAAGTGCGACGTTCTCGTTCGACGTGCTCGACCGAGCGCAAGCTTTGAGGAACCGGCCGGTAGATTGGTTTCCGGCGACAACGGTCTTCATGAGACGAATACAACCGTACGCGCGCGATGCAACCGAACCCCCACGGAGGGCAGGGCCAGATGACCCAGGAGGACGACCGCCGGGACGATTCCGGGACGACCCCGGGAGCCCCTGACGATCCCGGTTCCTCCGGTGGGTGGGCCGCCCCGGGCCAGGGATCACCACAGGTGCCCCAGGAGCACAACCCACCAGGCACACCCCAGCAGGGACACACCACACCGGGTTTTGCTCCCCCCGGCGGGTCGCCCGCCTTCCAGCCCTCGCCGCCGGGGGCTCACGGGGGCGGCCCGGTTCCGGGATACGCGCCCCCACCACTCCGCCCCGGGGTCGTACCCCTCCGACCGATGACTCTGGGTGACATCCTCAACGGGGCCTTCGGCCTGATCCGGCACAACCCGCGAACCACCATCGGGTTGTCCCTCATCGTGATGGCCATCACGAGCATCCTCGGTTCGGTCGGCACGAGCGCCTTCCTCACGGATTACAACACCCTCATCGACCAGCTCCTGGAGAGCCCCGCTGCCTTCGACCCCGAGGCCCCACTCCCTTTCCGGGGGTGGACCTTCGCCGCCATGTACGGGGGCAGACTGCTCACTTACGCCGGAACCACCTTCGTGACGGGTCTGCTCACCGCGGTCGTGGGCCTGGCCGTGCTCGGCCACAAACTCACCCCCGGTCA
>DXDP01000459.1 GCA_019115445.1 Candidatus Nocardiopsis merdipullorum | reverse complement strand
GGGAAGAGGACGGACGTGCCGGCTCGGTCGCGCAGAAGGGGAACGCCGACAACGCCCTGATGCGTCGCCTGCACGGGCCTGGTTGGCGGGAACGCGTGGGAGAAGCCCCCGGAAGGTTGCGCTCCCACCTGGTCACCACCGCACTGTTGACGGCCGGCGTGGGGGCCGTGGTCAGCGGGCACCGACGACTTGCGGCCGTGCTCGGCATCGCCTGGGCGGGACGCACCGCACGGTTTGCCCTGGAACGTGCCATGGCAGGCCCGAACGACCCCGCGGAGTGGCTGGACATGGCACTCACCAGTGCCCTTGTTCCACCCCTGGCCTGTTGGCACAGGGCCATGGGTGAACTCCGACATGCCGGGGCGGGGCCAAGACCGCCGGTACGGGCCGTGCTCTTCGACCGGGACGGCACTTTGGTGGAGGACGTGCCCTACAACAACGACCCGGACAAGGTGGTCCCCCGCCCCGGTGCGACAGAAGCCGTGGCATTGGCACGCGAACACGGCCTGGCAGTGGGTGTGGTGACCAACCAGTCGGGTGTTGGACGAGGTTTCCTCACCGAACGGGAACTGGCCGCCGTCAACGCCAGGGTCGAGATCCTCCTCGGCCCGTTCGACCTGTGGCAGGTGTGTCCCCATGTCCATGAGGACGGGTGCTCCTGCCGCAAACCCCGCCCGGGCATGCTGATCGACGCCGCCGAAAGACTCGGCGTGCACCCCGCCGAGTGCGCGGTGGTGGGTGACATCGGGGCGGACATGCAAGCGGCTTCCGCGGTCGGGGCGCGGGGTGTGCTGGTACCGACCCCGCTGACCCGCTCGGAGGAGCGCATCGAAGCACCGGAGGTCGCCACCGACCCGTTCGCGGCGCTGGTGACCCTGATCGGGAGGGCGGCCTTGTGAGTACCGGCACCGTGCTCGTGGCACGCCTGGACAGCATGGGGGACATGCTGCTGTCGGGGCCTGCGATACGTGCCGTGGCACGCACGGCAGAACGTGTCGTGGTACTGGCCGGACCACGGGGCGAACCGGCCGCGAACCTGCTCCCCGGCGTGGACGAGACCTTCGTGTGGTGTTCGCCGTGGATCGATCCCGACCCTCCCGCCATCGACCGTGACGACGTGGCGCGCCTGGTGGAACGCCTGACCGACATGGACGAAGCCGTCATCCTGACCTCCTTCCACCAGTCCCCCCTGCCCCTGGCGCTCCTGCTCCGACTGGCCGGGGTGAAACGCATCTCCGCCATCAGCGACGACTACCCGGGAAGTCTTTTGGACCTGCGTCACCGGGTGGAGCAGGCGATACCCGAGGTCGACCGGGCCCTTTCCCTCGTCGAGGCGGCCGGGTTCCGACTCGGACCCAAGGACCACGGAGACCTGGCGGTCCTACCTTCTTTGCCCGACACCCGGAAACTCACGGGACCCGGCGACTACATCGCCGTCCATGTCGGGGCGGACGCGCCCGCACGCGAACTTCCGATCACCTTGGGGGCCGAGGTGGCCGCTTCGCTCAGTGATCGAGGGGATCGGGTCGTGGTGACCGGAAGCGATCGTTGCCGGGCCGAAGCAGTGGCGCAAGGGCACGGTCTGAACCTGGCGGGCCGCACCAGTACCGCAGAACTTGCCGACGTACTCCGAAGAGCACGCGTGCTGGTGGTCGGCAACACCGGACCCGCACACCTGGCGGCGGCCGTGGGCACACCGGTCGTCTCACTCTTTGCACCCGTTGTTCCGGCCTCGGCCTGGGCGCCCCACGGGGTCGCCCGCCGTGTTCTGGGAGACCAGGAGGCCCCCTGCGCCGGTACGCGTTCTCGGGTGTGCCCGATCCCCGGCCACCCGTGTCTGAACGGCGTCACCACACAGGACGTGCTCAACGCGATCAAGGAACTGGAGGGGGCGGGATGACCGTGCGCACATACGCAGTGTCCCTCGACCCGGAAGAAAGCATCCAGGGTACACGGACCCCTTCCCGGGTCCGTCGGATTCTCCTGTGGCACGTCCACGGATCGTGGACGACGGCCTTCGTCGAGTCCGGGCACACGTGCGTGCTGCCACTCACCCCGGACCGAGGGCCCGACGGAAGGGGAAGGGCACGCACCTGGAAGTGGCCGAGCAGCACCGTGGAAGTCCCGACGGAGCAGCTCCACGACTTCGAGGTCGACCTGGTGGTGCTTCAGCGACCACACGAGCTCCAACTGGCGGAGCAGCTGCTGGGCAGGGTCCCCGGAAGGGACGTTCCGGCCGTCTACGTCGAGCACAACACCCCTCGGGGAGAGGTACCCGACACACGGCACCCCTTGGCCGACCGCTCGGACATACCGATCGTGCACGTGACCCACTTCAACGCCCTGCTCTGGGACTGTGGGCGTGCTCCGGTACGTGTGGTCGAGCACGGTGTCCCCGACCCCGGCCACCTCTACACCGGGGAACAGAAGCGGGTGGCGGTGGCCCTGAACGAACCCTTGCGCCGCATGCGCTTCACCGGAACCGACCTTTTGCCACGGTTCGCCGCGCAGATACCGCTGGACCTGTTCGGCATGTCGGTCGAACAGGTACCGCACCGGCTCGGACTGCCCGGAGCACACGCCTACGAGGACCTTCCCCAGACGTCCATGCACACCGAGCTGGCGCGAAGACGCGCCTACCTGCATCCCCTGCGCTGGACATCGCTCGGACTCTCACTCATCGAAGCCATGATGATGGGCCTTCCCGTGGCCGCGGTGGGAGCCACCGAGGCCTACGAGGCCGTCCCCCCGGAGGCGGGGGTGGTGTCCACGGACCCCCGTGTCCTGGTGGATGCACTGCACGAATTCCTGGAGGACGACGAGCACGCCGCCCGCACCGGGACGGCGGCCCGCGAAGCCGCCCTGAGACGTTACGGACTTTCGAGGTTCCTCGACGACTGGGAGCAGGTCCTGGAGGAGGTGACACGATGAGGATTGCCATGGTGTCCGAGCACGCCAGTCCGTTGGCCGTCATCACCGGCGAGGACGCGGGTGGTCAGAACGTCCACGTGGCGGAACTGGCCACAGGGCTCGCCCGCATCGGACATGAGGTGATCGTCTACACACGTCGTGCCCAGGCCACGATCCCCGACAGGGTGCCTTTCGGCGAAGGTGTGTGGGTCGAACATCTGAGGGCGGGACCCGCCGGTCCGCTGAGCAAGGACCGTCTCCCTCCCCACATGCCGGAGTTCGGGCGTGAGCTGAAGAAGGCCTGGCAGCGGGACAGACCGGATGTGGTCCACGCCCACTTCTGGATGAGTGGCATGGCAGCGATCCCGGTCGCCGCCGATCTGGGCGTTCCCGTGCTCCAGACCTTCCACGCGCTGGGGTCGACCAAGCGACATTTCCAGGGTGAGGCCGACACCAGTCCACCCGAGCGTGACCGGGTGGAGCGATTCGTGGCGCGCTCCAGCGCCCTGGTGGTGGCCACCTCGCAGGAGGAAAAGGAGCAACTTCTCACCTGGGGTGTCCGGCCGGAGAGGGTGACGGTCGTGCCCTGTGGGGTGGACATGGACCGCTTCACCCCCGAGGGGCCCCAAGCACCCGGAGGGGAACGTCCCCGTGTCCTCAGCCTGGGGCGGCTGGTTCCACGCAAGGGTGTGGACACGATCATCCGCGCGATGCCGGACGTGCCCGAGGCCGAACTGCTCATCGCGGGGGGACCGTATCCCCACGAGTTGGAGACGGACCCGGAGATCTCTCGTCTGCGCACGATCGCCGACGAGGTGGGCCTGACCGATCGGGTGCGTTTCCTGGGATGTGTCGACCGCGCCGACGTACCCGCGCTGATCCGCTCCGTGGACGTGGCGGTCAACGTCCCCTGGTACGAACCCTTCGGCATCTCCACCGTGGAGTCGATGGCCTGCGGAATTCCCGTGATCGCCTCCCGAGTGGGTGGCCACAAGGACACGGTCGTGCACGGGGAGACCGGGTTGCTCGTACCTTCGCACCAACCGGGCCGCTTGGCCCAGACCCTGAGTTGGCTGCTGGCAGAACCCGCCGTGCGCACCCTTTTCTCCACGGCAGCACGCGAACGGGCGGAAGAACTGTACTCCTGGACCGAGGTGGTCCGGGCCACCGAGGAATGCTATCGCTCCGTCACCTCCGTGACGGTTCCCACGCCCAGAACCTTCCACGACCGTCCTTCCGCACGAGCGGTGGGGACGGTGGGCAGAGGAAGCGAGGAATGATGCATGCCCACTTGCGTGAACTGCGTGATGCACTCGCAGGCACCGATGTCGACGAGGTCGAACGCTGGGCCGGACGTGCCGCCTCCGCCCTGGTCTCGGGACAACGCCTCTTCGCCTGCGGAAACGGCGGGAGCGCCGCAGAGGCACAGCACCTGACCGCCGAGCTGACCGGCCGTTTCGAACGGGAACGCAGGCCCCTGTCGGCTCTGGCGTTGCACGCCGAGACCTCCAGTGTGACCGCGATCGCCAACGACTACGGATACCAGTACGTCTACGCCCGGCAACTACGCGCGCACGCCGCGCCCGGAGATCTTCTGATGTCCCTTTCCTCCAGCGGCAACAGCCAGAACGTGGTGGAGGCGGTCAAGGCGGCTCGGGAGATGGGGGTGGTGTCCTTGTCGCTGACCGGGCCCGCCCCTTCCGCCCTTGCCGCGTTGAGCGACGAGGTCGTGGCTGTGCCCGGTGAGTCCACGTCGACGGTGCAAGAAGTGCACCTGGTGCTCGTGCACATCTTCTGTGCGGGGGTGGACCAATGGTTGGAACAACTCGAGACGCCTTCGGGGGCTCCAACACCGAGGGCGGAGACATGAGTGCAAGGCCGGTGGTGGTGATCGGGGACGCCCTGCTGGATGTGGACCTGAGAGGAGAGTCCCACCGGCGGTCTCCGGACGCTGCCGCACCGGTCCTGGACGAACCGATGAGCTGGTTCCGCCCGGGAGGTGCCGCGCTGGCCGCTCGCCTTCTCCACGAGTACGACGGAACGGACGTGGTGCTCGTGACGGCTCTGGGGCAAGACTCCGCAGCGGAGGAACTGGCGAACGGCCTGGGCAGCGGTGTGACGCTCGTGGCGCTTCCGTTGCGTGAACGAACACCGACCAAGACACGTGTCCAAACGGGTGGTGCCACGATCGCGCGGGTGGACGAAGGGTGCGAACCGACCGGCCAGGAGGTCGACGGTACGGACGTGCGCCGCATCCTCCGCGGAGCGACGGCCGTTCTGGTGTCCGACTACGGACTGGGACTCACCCGCCAGAACGCTGTCCGGGAGGCCTTGGCCGAGGCCGCCGAGCACGTCCCCGTGGTGTGGGATCCCCATCCTCGGGGAGCACCTCCGATCTCGGGAACCAGAATGGTCACCCCGAACGAGGACGAGGCCAGGGTCGGTGAGGAGCGGGGCAGTGGTACCCGTCGAGCTCACCGACTCACGGAGCTGTGGCGGGTCGGCGCCGTCACCATCACCCTGGGGAAGAACGGTGCCACCTGGTACGACAGCGAGGGAGAGTCCGGGTGGAGCCGGGTCACCTCGGTGACCGAGTCGGGTGACACGTGTGGGGCCGGCGACGCGTTCGCGTCCGCCTGCACCGCGGTTCTGGCTCGGGGGGCGGGCACCTCCGAGGCGGTGGACCTGGGTACGCGCGCGGCGTCGAGTTTTGTCGCCGACGGCGCGGCCGCGGCGTACGCGAAACCGCGTGGTGTCCAGGAACCGTCCGTCAACGCCCTGGTCTGCCCACCCGCCGCGAAGCGGGCCCGGAGCAGGGGAGAACGCATTGTGGCCACCGGTGGTTGCTTCGACGTTCTGCACGCGGGCCACGTGGACCTGCTCCACCGGGCCAGGGCTCTGGGTGATCACCTGATCGTCCTGATCAACAGTGATGCCTCGGTAGCGGCGCTCAAGGGGGCGGACAGGCCGGTGGTGCCGGGTTCCGACCGGGCCAGGGTCGTTGCCGCACTCGCATGTGTGGACACCGTGGTCATCTTCGACGAACTCACACCCGTGGAGATCCTCGATCGGATCCGACCCGATGTGTGGGTCAAGGGTGGTGACTACGACCCCGAAGAACTACCGGAAACCACCGTGGTACGCGGCGCGGGAGGTGAGGTGGTCACCATGCCCCTCCTCACCGGACGTTCCACGAGCGGACTCATCAACCGCATACGCAAACACGCAGACATGCCCACAGGGCATCGACCGGGAGGGTAGGAGCAGATGCGTGAACTCGGAACCACCATCGTCACCGGAGGTTCCTCCGGGCTTGGAGAGGCAGTCGCGCTGGCGGTGGCCGATGAGGGGGGAACCCCCGTGGTACTGGATCGCCAGTACCCCCACACCTCGATGTCCTTCGAACACGTCGACATCAGCGACCGCAAGGAGGTCGAAAGGGCTGTCTCCCGCGCAGTGGAAAAACACGGGCGGATCGACGCGGTGGTCAACACCGCCGGGATCGATGCCTGCGGGAAGCTGAACGAGGTCTCGGCGGACGAGTGGGAACAGGTGGTCGCCGTGAACCTCCTGGGCACCGTGGCGGTGACCCGTGCCGCCCTGCCGCACTTGAGGGCCAACGGCGGCACGGTCGTCAACTGTGCCTCCACACTCGGTCTGCGTGCGCTGAGCGATGCCACCGCCTACTGCGCCTCCAAGTTCGGGGTCGTGGGGTTCACCAGGGCGTTGGCGGCCGAGCTCGCCGGGGAGGTGGGGGTCACGCTCCTGGTGCCCGGGGGCATGCGGACCTCCTTCTTCGACGACAGGCCCGAACAGTACAGGCCGGGCCCCGATGCCCAGCTCAACGAACCCGCGGATGTGGCGTCCGCGGCACTTCTCGCGCTGCGGCAGCCACGTGGGTGCGAGATTCGGGAGATGGTCGTGTGCCCCTCGAACGAGGATTCGTGGCCGTGACCGGAACACTCCTGCGGCTGTGAGTGAGGACTACCGGGAGGGCGAAGACGATGCGGTATTCACGAAGAGGTACTGCCCTGGTGACCGGGGGAGTCGGTTTCGTGGGTTCACACCTGTGTGAACGGCTGATCGACCGAGGACATCGCGTGGTGTGCCTGGACAACCTCGTCACCGGCCACACGCACAACGTGCGGCATTTGCTGGACCACCCCGCCTTCACGCTGCTCTTGGCGGACGTGACGGAGGAGTGGGAGATCACAGAGCCGGTGGACGTGGTGTTCCACCTGGCTTCCGCCGCCTCGCCGGTGGACTACCTGCGTATGCCGGTGGAGACCCTGGAAGCGGGGAGCATGGGCACACGCAACGTGCTCCGTTGCGTGGAGGAGAACCGGGCGCGGTTCGTCCTGGTTTCCACCAGTGAGGTCTACGGCGACCCGAGGGAACATCCGCAACGCGAGAGTTACTGGGGCAACGTCAACCCGATCGGCCCACGCAGTGTCTACGACGAGGCCAAACGTTACGCCGAGTCGCTCACCATGGCCCACCATCGCACGTACGGAACCGATGTGGGTATCGCCAGGGTCTTCAACAGTTACGGACCGAGGATGCGTCCCGACGACGGACGCATGGTGCCCACCTTCGTCAAGCAGGCACTTGCCGGGGATCCGATCACGGTCACCGGCGACGGCCACCAAACACGCTCGGTCTGCTATGTGACGGACACCGTCGAGGGACTGCTGGCCCTGGCCGACAGTGACGTCATCCGACCGGTCAACATCGGCAGTGAGGAAGAGGTGAGTGTGCTCGACCTGGCCCACCTGGTCCGGGACTTCTCCAAGTCCGCTTCCGAGATCGTCTTCGTGGACCGCCCCGAGGACGACCCTTACTACCGCAGGCCCGACATCACCCGTGCGGAGAAGCGACTCGGCTGGTCTCCTTCCGTCCGTTTGGAGGAAGGGCTGCGGCGCACCCTCGCCCACTACATGGACGAGCACACACCCTGGGGGAAGAGCCTGCCGGCCGACCCCGGGTTCGCGGAGGAGGGAGACGGCCATGCCGGACACGACACGGTCCCCAGTCTCCGTCGTGGTGGCCACCCGTGACCGGGTGGGTGAACTCCGACGAACCCTGAACCGTCTGGGTTCGCTGGAGCCCCGTCCACCCGTGGTGGTGGTGGACAACGCCTCGGAGGACGAAACCGCCGAAACCGTGCGTACCGAGTTTCCCGATGTCACTCTGGTGCGTCTGGGACGAAACATCGGCTGCGCGGCCCGTAACACCGGTGTGGCGTACACGAACACGCCCTATGTGGCGTTCAGCGACGACGACTCCTGGTGGGCACCGGGCGCCCTGGAACGGGCCGCCGATGCCTTTGAAGCCCATCCTCGTCTTGGGTTGGTGGCCGCGGCGATCCTGGTCGGCGACGAGGAACGTGCCGACCCGGTCAACAGAAAACTCCTGGAGAGCCCACTGGGATCGGCCGACGACCTTCCGGGACCCCGGGTGATGGGCTTCCTGGCCTGTGCCTGCGTCGTGCGACGCACGGCCTTCACCCAGGCGGGAGGCTTCGACCCGCTGTTGTTCTTCGGCGGTGAGGAAACGCTGTTGGCCCAGGACCTGGCGGCAAGGGGGTGGGAACTGTGCCACATGCCTCAGGTGCACGCCCACCATCACCCCTCCGAGGCCCGTCCGCCTTCGAAGTGGCGGCACACCCTGGAGGAACGCAACGCACTGTGGACGGTGTGGTTGCGTCGTCGCCCACGGGTCGTGCTCACACGCACGGCCCGTACGGCGGTCAACGCGCTGGGGGACACCTGCTCCCGGCGGGCGTTGCGTGCCGCCACGGCGGTCGTGCCCCAGA
Source organism: Candidatus Nocardiopsis merdipullorum (assembly GCA_019115445.1). GTDB lineage: Bacteria > Actinomycetota > Actinomycetes > Streptosporangiales > Streptosporangiaceae > Nocardiopsis > Nocardiopsis merdipullorum. The sequence goes on along the minus strand of DXDP01000459.1, from coordinate 5,506 downwards.
TCCTGGCCGCCCGCCGCAGACTGCCCGCCGCTGTGGAACGGGACCTGACCCTGGTGGAGCGCACGTGAACACCCGGATCGGAGTGGTGGTCATCACCCGGAACCGCCGCCGGGAGCTGCTGCGCACCCTGCGAGCCCTGGAAACCTTGCCCGAGTCCCCGCCGATCGTGGTCGTGGACAACGCCTCGTGCGACGGTACGGCCGAGGCCGTCGCACGGGCCCACCCCGATGTCGGGTTGATCAGGGCAAGGACCAACCTGGGGGCCGTGGGGCGCAACGTCGGGGTCGAAGCCCTTCCGACGCCCTACGTGGCCTTCTGCGACGACGACTCCTGGTGGGAGCCGGGTTCCTTGGCGCGCGCGACCGAGCTGCTGGACGCCCACCCGCCCCTGGGTGCGGTGACCGCGCGCCTGCTGGTCGAACCGTCCGGGCAGGAGGACCCGCTCCTTCCGGAGCTGCGGCATTCACCTCTTCCCCGCCCCGACTGGCTGCCGGGCCCTGCCCTCCTCGGCATTCTCGCCGGGGCGAGCGTCCTGAGGGTCCGTGCTTTCCAAGAAGTGGGCGGTTTCTCGGAACGTCTGTGGCTGGGTGGTGAGGAGGAACTGCTCGCCCTGGACCTGGCCCGCTTCGGGTGGTGGATGTGTTGGGACGAACAGATGGTGGCCCATCACCAGGCCTCCCAGGTCCGTGACCCACGGCAACGTAGAAGGCAAGGCATCCGCAACACCCTTTGGACCGCGTGGTTGCGCCGCCCGGTCGGTGGGGCCCTGGCCCACACCCGTTCAGTGGTGCGCTCGTTGCCGGCCGACCGGACAAGCGCGTTGGCCCTGACCGAGGCCGTGGCGGGGTTGCCGTGGGTACTCAAGGAACACAGGACGGTGCCGCCACACGTCGAAGACGGACTACGCCTGCTGGCCGCTCCCCGCGAGGAGTCGTCCGCCCGCCGCTACGTGGGATGACCATCACCGAACGTGACTCCGGTGGTGAATGAGGTTTATGCGAACAAAGGTGGGTGATGGGCCTTGGTGAGGGCAATGACCTGCGAGGAACCGACCGTTCGTACAGTCCCGGGACCATCCCCCTGAAAGAGGCCACCGAACCGGCCGAGGCAGGAGGGAAACGATGAAGGCAGTGGTGTGGAACGGCGTACGAGACGTCCGGACCGAAACCGTCCCCGATCCTCGTGCGGAAGAACCGGACGACGCCGTCATCCGGGTGACCAGTTCCGGACTGTGCGGCTCCGACCTGCACCTGTACGAGGTCCTCGGGCCGTTCATGAACCCCGGCGACATCCTCGGCCACGAACCCATGGGTGTGGTCGAGGAAGTGGGGTCCGCGGTCACCTCCCTGAACCCGGGGGACCGAGTGGTCGTGCCCTTCCAGGTCTCCTGTGGACACTGCCTCATGTGCGAGACCGGGCTGCAGACCCAGTGCGACAACACCAAGAACGACGAACAGAACACCGGCGCCGGTCTTTACGGTTACAGCTCTCTCTACGGCTCGATACCGGGCGCTCAGGCGGAGTACATGCGTGTGCTGCGCGCGGAACAGAACGCCATCCGCGTTCCCCGGGACGGGCCGGACGAACGCTACGTGTACCTGTCGGACGTGCTCCCCACGGCCTGGCAGGCGGTCCGCTACGCGGACATACCCGAAGGCGGATCCGTGGCCGTCCTGGGGCTGGGCCCCATCGGTCAGATGGCCTGCCGTGTGGCCGAGCACCTGGGCGCGGGCCAGGTTTTCGGGGTCGACCCGGTACCGGACCGACGTGTACGCGCCGCCACACAGGGTGTGGAGGTGTTCGACCCTTCCCAGGGGACCGACGACCTCCTCCAGGAGATCCGTGAGCGCACGGACGGGCGTGGGCCGGACGCGGTGATCGACGCCGTCGGGATGGAGGCCTCGGGGCACGGTGCGGTCAGGCTCGCCCAACGCGCCGTTTCACTGATGCCCAAGGAGACGGCCGCCAAGCTCGTGGAAACAGCCGGTATCGACCGTCTGGCCGCGCTTCGGACCGCGATCGACCTCGTACGACGGGGCGGGACCATCTCCCTGAGCGGTGTCTACGGCGGCATGGTCGACCCCTTGCCCATGCTCACTCTCTTCGACAAACAGATCCAACTACGGATGGGCCAGGCCAACGTCCACCAGTGGGCACCGCAGATCCTCCCCCTGTTGGACGAGGAGGACGTACTGGGCGTCGAGGATTTTGCGAGCGACCACGTCGCTCTCCAGGGGGCCTCGGAGGCCTACCGCCGTTTCCAGGCCAAGAAGGACGGCATCTTCAAAACGGTCTTCAAACCCTGAACGACTCCGAACGAGAACACAACCATCGGAGGTGACAACGATGCCAGGAGTGGACGAACTTCCGGACACCTTGCGCCGATCGCCGAAGAAGGCACAGCGCACCTGGATCGAGGCACACGACAGTGCGGTCGACGAGTACGGGGAGGGTGAACGGGCCCATCGGGTGGCCTACGCCGCACTCAAGCACCAGTTCGAGAAGGTCGGCGACCGCTGGGAACCCAAACAGCAGAAGGGACCCTCGGACGCGCAGGCGAAGAACCCCGAGTCCGGTCGCCGTCCCGGCCCGGACAGGGCGACGGCCGGAGGGGTGGACACCAACGCCACCAAGGAGCACCTCTACGAACGGGCCAAGCAACTCGACATCTCGGGCCGTTCCAAGATGAGCAAGGGCGAATTGGTCACCGCTCTGGAGAAGGAGAGCAACACTCGTACCTCGGGGTCGGGCGGTTCCGGCTGAGACGCACGACCACGCCGACGAAGACAGGTGGTGTGAGATGAAGGTTGGCTACAAGCTTTTTGCGGAAGGATACGGTCCGCGAGACATCGTGGAGCAGGCGGTCCGGGCCGAACAGGCCGGTTTCGACTTCGTCGAGGTCAGTGATCACTTCCACCCGTGGCTGCACAGCCAGGGGCATTCCGGGTTCGCGTGGTCGATGCTCGCCGCGATCGCAGAACGGACCGAACGGCTCCGCCTCGTCACCGGTGTCACCTGCCCGATCATTCGGGTCCACCCGGCGATCGTCGCCCAGGCGGCCGCCACCACGGCACTGCTCTCCGAGGGAAGATTCACCCTGGGAGTGGGGACCGGGGAACGGCTCAACGAGCACGTGGTCGGTCGGGGATGGCCCAACGTGACCACGCGTTTGGAAATGCTGCGCGAGGCCGTCGTCATCATACGCATGCTGTGGTCCGGCGGATACCACTCCTACGAGGGCAAGCACCTGACCTTGGAGGACGCCCGGGTGTTCGACCTGCCGGACGAGCCACCGTTGATCGCGGTGGCGGCGAGCGGGGAGCAGTCCGCGCGGCTGGCCGCCGAATTCGGTGACGGGCTCTTCGGAACAGAACCCGACCCGGAGATCACCGGCACCTACCGTGATCGTGGCGGTGAGGGCCCCCGTTACGGAGAGGTCCCACTGGCCTGGGCGTCCAACGACGACGCGGCGCTGGAATCCGCGCGGGAGATGTTCCGTTTCGGACTCACCGGATGGAAGGTCCAGTCCGAGCTGCCCAACCCGGTGAACTTCGAAGCCGCGACCGCCATGATCGGCCCGGACGACATGAAGAGCTCGTTCGGGTACGGTCCCGACCCCGACCGCCACCTGGAGATGATCGGCCAGTTCGTCGACGCCGGGTACGACCACCCGGTGTTGACCAACGCAGGTCCCGACCCGGAGGGTTTCTTCAGGTTCTTCGAGCAAGAACTGGAAGAGCCCATCCGGGCCATGGAGTTGACACCCCAGACCTGAGGGTGTCCCACGCACGGACGCCGGGCCTCACAGGGCCACGGGTTCGAGCACGGCCCGCATACCGGGCAGGCGTCCGTGCTCCAGGTCCTCGAAGGCCTCCAGGGCCCGGTCGAAGGGGTAGGTGCGAGTACGCTGCCGCACCCGGCCCCGTGCGGCCAGGACCATGAGTTCCTGCAGGTCGTTGTAGCTGCCCACCAGGTTGCCGATCACGTTGATCTCACGCGAGACCATGTCGATCGTGGGCACGTCCAGGGCACCGCCGTAGCCGACGACGAAGTAGCTTCCTGCGTCACGGGTCATGGTGATGCCCTCCTTCTGGGTACCGCCCTCACCCACGAAGTCCAGGACCACGTGCGCGCCCTTGCCGTCGGTGGCGTCGAGGACCTTCGCCACCTGGTCGCCGTCGGCACGCACCGTGTTTCGGGCGCCGAGCTCCTCGGCCACGGAGAGCGCCTCGGAGGAGCGGTCCACGACCGTGAGGTCGGCCGGACTCAGTTCTTTCAGGACCTGGACACCGATGTGCCCCAGACCACCCGCACCGATGATGACCACGTGCGCACCCGGGTACAGGAGCGGGACGGCCTTGCGGACGGCGTGGTAGGCGGTCAGGCCCGCGTCGGCCAGTGCCGCCACATCCACCGGTGCCAAGGACTCCTCGAGCACGACGCAGGCCCGCGCGTTGGTACGCAGGTACGTGGCCATGCCCCCGTCGCTGTCGATCCCGGGAAAGGCCGAGTTCTCGCAGTGCACGTCGTCGCCCGCCCGGCAGGCGCGGCAGAGTCCGCACGTGACCAAGGGGTGCAGGATCACCCGGTCCCCGACGTCGACGTTGCTCACCGCGGAGCCGATCTCCACGACGGTGCCCGCGTTCTCGTGCCCGAGCACGTACGGAAGCTGTACCCCGCTCTTGTCGGCCCACTGCCCCTCGACGATGTGCAGATCGGTCCGGCACACCCCGGCCGCGTTCACCTCGACCAGCACGTCCAAGGGACCTTCGACCCCGGGATCGGAAACCTCGTCGATCGTTGGTGGGCTCTCGTACTCGTGCACGCGTACGGCACGCATCATGCCTCCTCGGGATGGCCCTGACACCTGCTCCCAGGGGAACACGTGGGCGCATGCCGACCAAGAGGCCTCGCCGACCCCGACCGCCGCAACCGAGCCGCTTCCACGGCTTCGGCCCCAGCCTCTGTCTCACGGGTTCGCCTCACCCCCTTTGACATGCATCACGTGAGGTAGTTAACGTTCATGTCAGCTCAGTTAACGCTCCCGTTAACGTTAATCCTTTCGACAAGAGCACCAGGAGTGGACCTTGGCTTCGCAAGGTGACCCAACGCCCGCCGAGCAGGTGCGGCAGGGCCTACTCGCCGCAAACCCGGAACTGAGCCGGTTCGACCCGCTGCCCAGAATCCTGGCCTACGACCAGTTCGACACCGGCACGCACGGTTGGACAGAGCTGATCGGCAACCACGACGGCGAAGGCAACCTCGACACCGTCGACGAACACATGCGGGACTTCCGCCCACCGCAGTTGAGCTCGTGCACGTTCTTCGACGTCGGCGGACACGGCGCCATGTCGGGGAACTACGCCCTCAAGGTCGCCACCCGCCCGGAGGCCGGGCACACGGCGGTGGCCATCCGACGGCTCACCATGCGTGACCGTGGACTGGTCCAGTTCGAGACGTACTTCACGTACAAGGCCGAAGCGTCCTCGGAGGAGAACCAGGCATC
>DXDP01000458.1 GCA_019115445.1 Candidatus Nocardiopsis merdipullorum | reverse complement strand
AACCATTCACCGTTGGGGTTGACTTCCAACAGCGTCCAGGCTCCATCAGGGGAGATCACGAAGTCCGCGGCGCCGTAGACCAGACCAAAAGCGTCCATGTAGCGTCGCAGTCCTTCGCGGATGTCGGCAGGTGGTTCGACGACTTCGTACTCATGGGATGCGTAGTCGCTACGCCAGTCGATGTGACCGGCCTCGGAATCGGTGCGGATCGCTACAGCGAACACTTCCTCACCGACCACGATCACGCGCGCCTCGTGATCCTTGTCCACCCACTGCTGAAAGCAATGCGCCGTCAGCGACAGAGATGAATCCTGTAGCTCTCGCAAGTCCTTGACCTGACTCGCGTAGACCACGTGGGTTCTGCCCTCTTCCACATGGAAAGCGCCGCCCAAAGGCTTGTACACGATGGGGCCGGAAAGGCTTCTGGCCCATTCGGCGGCTCGCTCGGGAACGTTGGTGACCAGTGTGCGCGGCACCTTGAGTCCGGACCGTCTTGCGGTGGTGAGCTGAACCGGTTTGTATTCGGCCGCGCTCATCACCGACGGGCGATTGATCCACAAGCAGTCCAGCGCCAACAGCACACCGCCGAACCCCATCCGCGCTTCTCGATAGGCCCACCGCTGTTCGGGGCCGACCATGCCCTCGGCGAGGCTGAACTGGGAAGGGCGCCGATAGTAGACACTGCGCACCGAGCCAAGGTCAGCACCTCGGAAGGCGCCATGGACGGCCCCGGTCCAGGTGTCGCCATCCAGGTCGGCTTCCACGGTCATCGAGGACGGGAAATCGCCCGGGTCCATGCGGAAGCAACCCCGGGCCACCTGCTGGACCAAGCAACGATCAGTCGTTTGGAGCTCTGGCCGAAGCAAGGAGGACGCGCGCCTCAAGCTGTTCAGATCGTGGCGTTCGCGCGCCTCTACGAAACGTCACCGCTCAATCTACTCAGCGCGGAAGGCTTTGATCGTCTCGGCGAAAGCGAGCGTGCAGTCCTCCAACGTGTTGGCCGTCCCCCGCAGCCGGCCGCGACGGAAAGCACTCCTCGGAGAACGGTTCACACCCCCGCCCCAGCACACACCTGCAACCCTGAGAGGAAAGTCGAGATGGCAGCCCGGCGAGCAGTCCGATTCGGTTCATTGGTGGAAGGTGCAACCACAGGGCCAGAGACCATTCAGGCTCTTTTCGATGAGACGGCACGCATCGCGCGTGTGTACCCCCGGGTTCCTCTGAACGACGTGCTCAGTGACTTGATCGAGGCCCAAGATGTGACGTTCGTGCAGTTGGAGGGGCGACAGAAGCCGAGTCAGAGCAAGGACCTTTACATCCTCGCGGGGCTGCTCAGCCTTATGCTCGCCAAGGCGAGCCACGACACCGGAGATCCTCACTCGGCCATGAAACAGGCACGGACCGCGGCCATCTGCGCGGAACAAGCCGAGCACCCTGGACTCATGATCCGCGTGCGTACTCAACAGAGCCTGATCGCCTATTGGGCAGACTGGACCAGCGAGGCTGCCCGCTATGCGACAGTGGCTGAAGACCTCACTGATCGCAACACGGGCAGCGGTGCTGTCTGGCTGACGGCGCAGAGCGCGCGTACGTGGGCCGCTCTCGGGGACGGTGAGAGGGCCGTAACCGCGCTCAACCGGGCAGCCGACCTCCGAGCGGCGATGGAACCGGACGACCTTGATGCGATCGGGGGCCTGATGCGCTTCGCCCCGTGCAGGCAGGAGTACTACGAGGCCGAAACGCGCATCTGGGTGCCAGGGGAAGAGGAGCATGCGAAGGAATCGGCGCAACGTGCCGTTTCCGCATACGAAATTGCCCACGAGCAGAACAGCGACGATTGGGCATTCGGAGACGAAGCGGGTTCCCGTGCCGACCTCGCGTTCGCCCATGCGTGCCTCGGAGAAGTGGAAGGAGCGAGGGAAGTGCTCGCTCCAGTCCTTGACCTTCCTGTGGATCGACGGATCGCGGGCATCGTGCGAAGCGTGATGCGGGTCCATGACCCTCTGCGGAAGCCGGAGTACACCGGGAGTACGACTGTCCGTCAGCTCCGGGAAGAGATCGACGCCTATGTTCGGAGCCCCGCAGCGGGGATCACGGCGGGTGGCTAGTCTCGCACCATGTTTCCAGTCTCCCTGAACGGACGAGTGCTGTCACTACGTGAACTGGCCCCCTCCGACACTGAAGCACTCCATCAGGTGTACGGCGACGCCAAGACCGTCGAGCACCTCAGTTTCACCCCGCGCACCGTGGACCAGTGCGCGGTGATCATCGACTCCGCTGTGAGCGCTGCTGGAGCCGACCCTCGGTCGATCTACATGCTGGCCGTGGAACTCCAAGACGAACTCGTCGGTGCAGCACGGCTGGCCCTGGATGAGCGTCCCCACTCGGCGCAAATCGGCTTCGCGCTCCGTCATGACCTATGGGGGCTCGGGCTCGGCACGGAACTCGTCCAACTCCTGTTGCGATTGGGATTCGCCGAGCTTCGACTTGCCCGCATCTGGGGTGCACGGTCCCCGGAGAATCCGGCGTCCCAAGCCGTGATGAACGGTGTCGGCATGATCGAGGAGGGGCGCATCCGCAGACACCTCTGGACAGGAATCGCTTGGCGCGATTCGATCGTGCATTCGATCTTGTCCGACGAGTGGACCGAAAGAGAAGGATGAGCGACCACCGTCCAGCGAAGAGCTCTCACCAGCCCTTCCGCGAAAGTTCATACAGCGGTGGGAGCGGCGCCGAGTGAGTCGAGGTCGCTGAGGGTGAGGTCGTACTCGTTCGTGACACCCAGAACAGGCATCTCGGTCACCTTGAGTTCGCCGCGTCAGCCTGGGGAAACTTCCTGGGCGACCTCAAGAAGGACCGTCTTTGATCCTGACGGTCGGGCCTCGGTTCTCCTACCGGGGCCTTCTTCGTATCCGGGGCACCTTGTAGATGCATGACCCGGCCGGCGAATGGGTGTCGCACCGCGTTCCGGCGTAGGTGACCGAACGTCACCCGTGTCAGATGGACGTCGCCCTTGTCCCGCAAGCGATCCGTCAGCCTGCGCCCCCGGGTGGGCGTGGTCGCCGCCCGGACGACCCTGGCACCCTGACCATCCAGGATGAACTCGACTTCGTCGCCCGGTTTGAGTCCCAGGCTTCTGCGGACCTCGATGGGGACGGTGACTTGGCCCTTCTCGGTGATCCTCATGGAAGCCAGAGTAATACTCTCGAGGGGGCTGGACAGAGCGAGTCCAAGGTGCTCCCTGGGAATTGAGCAGGTTCGTGTGAAGGAGCTTGCCCTGGTGGGCTTCCGCCGCCGGGGCCTGGTCACCGTCTGAGCGGGGTCGTGCCGTCAGTGCTGCTGGGGCACTGACAAAGCTTTCCGGCCCTTTCCCGGAGCAGGGTTTCTCACTGAGGTTTGCGATGCAGGCCGTCAGTGTCCTCTCTTCCACCACGGGTAGAGAATCCACGAACGACCCACCGGGAGGAGAGCCTTCATGGGCGCACCCGCCAACCCCCGCCCCCATCCCCGCCTGCGCCGCGCCTTGATCGTGACCACCGTCGTCGGGGGAACACTCGCGCTGCTCGGAGGGCTCGTCTGGGGTGGGCAACGCTCCCTCGTCTACCTGCCCTCCGGAGGGGATCCACCCCCCGCCGGTGAGATGATCGACGGTGCCGAGGACGTGCACCTGCACACCGAGGACGGACTGGAGCTCGGTGGTTGGTACGTACCCGCGTCCGAACCCACGCGTGATGCCGCCGTCCTGGTGACCAACGGCAACGCGGGCAACCGTGAGTCCCGTGTCCCCCTGGCCCGCGCCCTCTCCGAAGAGGGGTTCTCGGTCCTGTTGTTCGACTACCGCGGCTACGGCGGCAACCCGGGAAGCCCCACCGAGTCGGGGCTGACCACCGACGCTCGTGCCGCCGCGAACCTCCTGGCCGAACGCGGACACACCAAGGACCGGGTCCTGTACTGGGGCGAAAGCCTTGGTGCCGGTGTCGCCGTCAACCTCGCGACCGAGCGGCCCCCTGCGGGGCTCTTTTTGAGATCCCCGTTCACCTCCCTGGCCGACATGGCCGGGGAGCACTATCCGATCGTGCCCAGCTCCATTCTGCGCGACACCTACCCCGTGCGCGACATCGTCTCGGAGTTGGACGTACCGACCAGTGTGGCCTCCGGCGAGGCCGACACCGTCGTGCCCACCGAGCAGAGCCACCAGGTCGCGGAGGCCTGCCCGAACCTGATCGAGGAGATCGTGCTGCCGGACGCCGGGCACAACGAGGCCGCGATGGTGCACGGCCCAGAGGTCGTGGCGGGGTTCGTCCGTCTGGCCGACCGGGTTCTGTGACAGGGCGAGCCCGGGAAAACCGTCCGCCCCCAGAAAACGGTTACGCCAGTACCAGGGCGGGTGCAAGGACCACGATGAGCAACCGGGCCGTGCGGGTGATGAAGGTGATCACGAAGAACCACCACGGGTTCATGCGCACCACACCGGCGAGCACGGACACCACCATGAACGGGGGCACGCTCGCGAAGGAACTCAGCGCCACCAGGCCCATCCCCCAGACCGGACGTTTCTCGGCCTTTTGCCGCCAACGGGCGGCCCGGAGCACCCACTTGCCGGGGGTCGCGGCGCGGCGACGCAGCCACGGGGTGGAGAGCGAACCCCGACCCACGTAGTAATAGGGCAGTTTTCCCAAGGTCTGGCCCAGACCGGCCGCCGTCGCCATCGCGACGAGGGCGCCGTCGTCGAAAGCCACGACGGCGCCCACCAGGTAGACCTCGATGTTGATGACGGGGATCAGTCCGGACAGCGTCGCCACCAGGAAGGCGAGTCCGGTCTTGATCACGCGGGGCTACTTCTCGGCGGCGGCGAGCTGCCCGCACGCCCCGTCGATCTCCTGTCCTCGAGTGTCCCGGACCGTGACCGAGACCCCGTGCGACTGGAGCCGGCGTACGAACTCCGCCTCGTCCTCCGGTCGAGAGGCGGTCCACTTGGAGCCCGGGGTGGGGTTGAGCGGGATGAGGTTGACGTGCACGAGGTGCCCCTTGAGGAGCTTGCCGAGCAGGTCGGCCCGCCAGGCCTGGTCGTTGATGTCCTTGATCAACGCGTACTCGATCGACACTCGTCGACCGGTCATCCCCGCGTAGCGCCAGGCGGCCTCGAGAACCTCGTCGACCTTCCAGCGGGTGTTGATCGGCACGAGTTCATCACGCAACTCGTCGTCGGGTGCGTGCAAGGAGACAGCCAGGCGTACCTGCATCTTCTCGTCGATGAGTTTGTTGATGGCCGGCACCAGGCCGACCGTGGAGACCGTCACCCCACGTTGGGAGATACCCAACCCGTCCGGGACCGGGTCGGTGATACGGCGCACCGTCTGCAGGACACGCTTGTAGTTGGCCATGGGTTCGCCCATGCCCATGAAGACGATGTTGCTGATCCGGCCGGGGCCTCCGGCGACCTCGCCGCGTGCCAGGTCACGAGCGCTGGCGACCACCTGGTCGACGATTTCGCCGGTGGACAGGTTCCGGGTCAGCCCGGCCTGGCCGGTGGCGCAGAACGGGCAGTTCATACCGCAGCCGGCCTGGGAGGAGATGCACAGGGTGACCCGATCCGGGTATCGCATGAGCACCGACTCGAACATCACCCCGTCGAAGGCCTTCCACAAGGTCTTGCGGGTCATCCCGTTGTCGCAGGTGATGTGCCGTACCGGGGTGAGCAGGGTCGGCAGCAACGCTTCGCCGAGGCGCTCACGAGAGGCCGCGGGCAGATCGGTCATCTGCTCGGTGTCCGATTCCAGTCCACCGAAGTAGTGTCTGGCGAGCTGCTTGGCACGGAAGGGCTTCTCCCCCAGTTCCGACACGATCTCGGCCCGTTCTTCGGGGCTGAGATCGGCCAGGTGCCGAGGGGGTTTGGCACGACGAGGGGCGACAAAGGTGAGCTCTGCGGGCATGGAGATCCGTAAAATATGGAGTCGATTGGTCTGCCCGGGCGCGAACGCGCCGGCGGCGCCGGTCGTTATACGACCTATACGCAGCTGCAGTGCAGCTCCGCCTGTCGGGGCACTACCGTCGATTCTACGCATTGCGCGAAGGACCCCGGTGGGTTCGTCGTCATGATCGGACAACACAAGGTCGCCACGTGGGAGGGCCGGTGACAGGGATCGAGGTCCTGCTCGACGAGATCAGTCCCTATCAGAGCCGCCGTGTCGTCGTCGAATGCGACTCCCACACCACGGCCGCCTATCTGTTGGACGCCCGCGGCCGTATTCGGGTCCCCGTGTGGTTGGCCAACCACGAGAGCGCTCCCCAGGCCGATGAGACGGGTGGTCTGTTCGAGGGTCGAGCACCGCTCATGCCCGAGGCACACACCAAGCACCCACGGGGTCGCCCCCGGTTCGACCCGTCGTGCTTGCGTGCGGTGTGGTTCGAGGAGGGCGACGGTGTGGCCCTGGTGGACGAGGAGGGTCTGCTCGCCGTCATCCCCGGCTGGGCGGAGGCCGACAGTGGGCTGCCCGGGTATGCGCGTGAGGCGATCGGACGCAGCGCCTACGCCTGGGAACTGGACTCGGTGCGTGGTCAGCTGTGGCCTCGTGTGGTACACGCCGAGGCCTATTGGGACTGGCGTCGTGCCTCGGGCGCCTGGCGCAGTGTGCAGCGGACCGTGCTCAGTCACCTGAACCGCCAGGTCGGTGAGGCGGGGCACTACTGGGACGTTTCGGATGGGCATCCGCCGCTGTTGCGTGTCTCGGAGCGGCCGCCCGCGGAGGGGAGGCCCTTCACGGTGCTGTCCACGGTCGGCATGTGTGGGCAGAGAATGCCCACGCTCGACCGGTACATGGCCAACACCTCTCAGCACGCACGGGTCGAGCTGGCCCTGGCCACGACGTTGCCGGCACATCACGCGGCGAGAATCTTTCGTTGGATCGGTGCGTTCCCCTGGCGTGCGGTCACCTGGTTCGGGCACGGGCACACCGTCAAGTGGTTGGACAACCCCGAGGATCGTGCGATGCGTGGTGGCGCGGGTGCGGTCCTGCTGTTGTCCGACCCCTCACCCTTGTCCCCGCACGCCGAATACCGACCGCCGGACACTTCCGGGCTGACGTTTCAAGGAGATCCGGTGCGTTGGTTGTGGATCGTGCCGATCTCTCGCCCGGAACATCTGTTCGCCAAGGAGCACGACAGCGCGACCTTGGTGGAAAAGCTCGCCGCAGAGGGGCGCAGTTGGGTCCTGAGCTGATGCTTTTTCTCAGCCGACGAGGCCGCGCCGGTCTCGGATCTGACTGATCATGCGCTGGAACCGGGCCATGTCCTCGTCGCTGAAGCGTTCCATGAAGCTGCGCAGAGTCGCGCCGGGGTCGGGGCCGGTGTTGAGTACCTCGTCCATGACGCGTGCGGTGTACTCCGCGTGTGTCTCGCGGGCCCAGTAGATCCAGGCCCGGCCGGACTTTTCCCGGTCGAGCAGCCCCTTGTGGTACAGGATGTTGGCGACCGTCATCACGGTCGTGTAGGCGACGTCTCGGTCGTAGACCATCGTCTCGCGGATCTGGCGCACCGACAGCGGCTCGTCCGCGGTCCAGAGCGCGCCCATGATGGCCGATTCCAGTTCCCCGAGCCCCCTCATGGGCATCACATCCCATCCTGTCCTGGTCCTACCGTGATCGTAGACAGGTGGGGTACTTCTGCGTGGGCGAATGCTGCAGAGCACACAGATCTGTACGACTTCGGGGGTCGGGGCCGGTGTTTCGCCATCGGAAGGTGGGCCGGGCCGACGGTTGCTGTCACCACTCGGGGGACGGAGGGTTTTTGAGAAGGTACTGCACTCCGCCGAGGAAGTGACGCGTCACACACTCGACGAGGGCCGCGACAGTGTGACTTCGCACACCAAGGCTGTCCAAAAATCCGACAAAATTCCCAACCTCACAACCCTCGGCGAGAGCATCGACACAAACAGTCAACGCTCTTGTGAAAGATTGTTAGCTATCTCCTAGTTTTCCCACCTCCCATGGCCTCGCCCGGGAGACTGGTACAAGTAGCCTGGTGTGCGACGAGTGCTGGCCAGGTTGGATGCCTCCTCGCACGCAGCGGGGGAATGCCGCGTCCACTGAGCTTGCCTTGCCAGACAGCCACCCGTCGCCATACACATTCACAAGCGAGCTGCGGAAGAGGGCGATCTCCGCCGTGTCGTCTGAGGCGTCTCAACCCCTGACAGATTTCGGCCCTAACGAGTGGTTGGTCGAGGAGCTTTATCAGAAGTACCTGAACGACCGCAACTCCGTCGACAAGGCCTGGTGGAACTTCTTCGCGGACTACAAGCCCGCGGAGGCGGCCGGCGCGAAGGGTGGGGGCACTGCGAAGAAGGCGCAGAGCGAGAAGGCCCCCGAAAACCTCGCGCCGCAGAAACAGAAGCAGCAGAAGAAGGAGCCCAAGGCCGCGGCTCCCGAGAACGACGAGCAACAGATCACCCAGGAACGTCTGCGTGGTGCGGCCGCCAGGACCGCCACCAACATGGAGTCGAGCCTGGAGCTGCCAACAGCCACAAGTGTGCGAGCGGTCCCGGTCAAGCTGCTCTTCGACAACCGAATCGTCATCAACAACCATCTCCGGCGTGCCCGCGGTGGGAAGGTCTCCTTCACCCACCTCATCGGCTACGCCATGATCAAGGCACTCGAATCCATGCCGGAGATGAACCATTCCTACATCGAGGTCAACGGCAAGCCCGGGGTCAACAAGCCCGAAGCAGTGAACTTCGGCCTGGCGATCGACCTTCCGAAGGCCGACGGCACCCGTCAGCTCGTCGTTCCCTCCGTCAAGTCCGCCGAAAAGATGGACTTCGCGGAGTTCTGGGGCGGCTACGAGGACCTGGTCCGCAAGGCTCGCGGCAACAAGCTCGGCCTGCCGGACTTCCAGGGCACCACGATCAGCCTGACCAACCCCGGCGGTATCGGGACCGTGCACTCCGTGCCGCGTCTGATGCCCGGGCAGGGAACCATCCTGGCCGTCGGCGCGATGGAGTACCCGGCCGAGTTCCAGGGCGCATCCTCCGACACTCTGGCCGAGCTGGGCATCAGCAAGGTCATGACACTGACCTCGACCTACGACCACCGGATCATCCAGGGTGCCCAGTCGGGTGAGTTCCTGCGCCGGATTCACCAACTGCTGCTGGGTGAGGACGGTTTCTACGACGAGATCTTCGACGCCCTGCGTATCCCTTACGAGCCGGTGCGCTGGGTCCAGGACATCCACGTCAACCCGGCCACCCAGCTCGACAAGACCACCCGGGTCCAGGAGCTGATCCACGCCTACCGTGTGCGCGGCCACCTGATGGCCGACACCAATCCGCTCGAGCACAAGCAGCGCAGACACCCGGACCTGGACGTGCTCGAGCACGGCCTGACCCTGTGGGACCTGGATCGTTCGTTCCCCACCGGTGGTTTTGGCGGCAAGCAGGTCATGAAGCTGCGCGACATCCTGGGCGTGCTGCGTGACACCTACTGTCGCACGGTGGGTATCGAGTACATGCACATCCAGAGCCCGGAAGAGCGGGAATGGATTCAGTCCCACGTCGAGCGCGAGCACGAAAAGGTCAGCCGTGAGGAACAGCTGCGCATCCTCCACCGGCTCAATAGTGCCGAGGCCTTCGAAACCTTCCTGCAGACCAAGTACGTGGGACAAAAGCGTTTCTCCTTGGAGGGCGGCGAGTCCCTGATCCCGTTGCTCGACGGGGTCCTCAGCAATGCCGCCAAGGAAGGGCTGGACGAGGCCGTCATCGGGATGGCCCACCGCGGCCGCCTCAACGTGCTGGCCAACATCTGCGGCAAGTCCTACGGGCAGATCTTCGGCGAGTTCGAGGGCAACCTCGATCCGCGTAGTTCGCACGGCTCGGGCGATGTCAAGTACCACCTGGGGACCGAGGGCGTGTTCGAAACGGCCGAGGGCGAACGGATCGACATCCACTTGGCCGCGAACCCCTCTCACCTGGAGGCCGTCAACCCGGTCCTGGAAGGGATCGTCCGCGCCAAGCAGGATCTGCTCGACAAGGGTCCGCACGGTTTCACCGTGCTGCCGATCCTCATCCACGGTGATGCCGCGTTCGCAGGTCAGGGTGTGGTCGCCGAGACCTTGAACCTGTCGCAGCTGCGTGGTTACCGCACCGGTGGCACGGTGCATGTCGTCCTGAACAACCAGGTCGGTTTCACCACCTCGCCGGCGGACAGTCGCTCCAGCGTCTACGCCACCGACGTGGCGCGCATGGTTCAGGCACCGATCTTCCACGTCAACGGGGACGACCCCGAGGCCGTGGTTCGGGTTGCGGAGCTGGCCCTTGCCTACCGCCAGGCGTTCAACAAGGAAGTCGTCATCGACCTGGTGTGCTACCGCCGTCGCGGGCACAACGAGGGCGACAACCCCGCCTTCACCCAGCCGCTGATGTACGACGTCATCGACACCAAGCGCTCCACCCGCAAGCTCTACACCGAAGCCCTCGTCGGCCGTGGTGACATCACCATGGAAGAGGCCGAGTCAGCGCTGCGTGACTACCAGAACGAGCTGGAACGCGCCTTCACCGAAACCCGAGAGGTCGAGAAGAAGCCGATCGAACCGGGTTCGGTCGTCAAGCCCGAGGTGTTCACCGAGGCCCACCTGGACCACTCCAAGGTGGACACGGCCATCACCGAGGAGACGGTCAAGCGGGTCATCGACACCCAGGTGAATCTGCCCGAGAACTTCACCGCGCACCCACGGCTGGCACCACAGCTGACGCGTCGGGGGCAGATGGTCGAGAAGGACACCATCGACTGGGCCACCGGTGAGCTGCTGTCCTTCGGTTCTTTGCTGCTGGACGACCACGCGGTGCGTCTTGTCGGTCAGGACAGCCGCCGTGGCACGTTCACCCAGCGCCATGCCACGATCGTGGACCGCGAGACCGGCGAGACCTACACGCCGCTCAAGCAGTTCGACAGCGGCACCACGAAGTTCCACGCGCACGACTCGCTGCTGAGCGAGTACGCGGCACTGGGCTTCGAGTACGGTTACTCGCTGACCCGGCCCGAAGCGCTGGTCATGTGGGAGGCGCAGTTCGGTGACTTCGTCAACGGTGCCCAGACCGTCATCGACGAATACATCAGTTCCGGTGAGCAGAAGTGGGGCCAGCGTTCCAGCGTGACCCTGCTGCTGCCGCACGGCTACGAGGGCCAGGGCCCCGACCACTCGTCCGCTCGTATCGAGCGTTTCCTGCAGTCGTGTGCTCAGGAGAACATGACGGTGGCCAACCCCACCACCCCGGCGAGCTACTTCCATCTGCTGCGTTGGCAGGCCAAGTCGCCGCTGCAGCGCCCGCTCGTGGTGTTCACACCCAAGTCGCTGCTGCGCAACAAGGCCGCGGTCTCGCCCAGGTCCGCCTTCACCGAGGGCTACTTCCAGCCGCTGATCACCGACGACTCGATCGAACCGGAGAAGGTCCGTCGGGTCGTTTTCTGCTCGGGCAAGATCTACTACGACCTCGACGCCGCGCGTAAGGCCAACGGTGACAAGCACACCGCCGTCATCCGTGCGGAGCGCTTGTACCCGCTGCCGATCGAGGAGATTCGTGAGCAGCTCAGGTCCTACCCGAACGCGGGCGAGGTCCTGTGGGTCCAGGAGGAGCCGGCGAACATGGGTCCGTGGCCCTTCGTCGCGCTGGTCTTCTCCGAGCAGCTGGACCGTCCGTTCACCCGGATATCGCGTCCGGCCTCTTCCTCGCCCGCGGCCGGTTCGGCCAAGCGGCACGAGGCCGAGCAGCGGGCCCTGGTGGACACGGTCTTTCCACCCGCGGACTGACGCCGTGCACCGCGGCGGGGAAGAGGTCGGCTCCACCTTGCCGGCCCGCCTCGGCGACAAGGACGGCTGAGGCGTTCTGTCCGAACGACGAACGGGAAGGGCCCGGGTCGACACACGACCCGGGCCCTTCCCGTTCGTCGTGGAGGGTACGAATCTCCGGGTGGGCAACCCGGGAGGACCGGGCACGTACCGGGGCAAGGAATCACGCCCTCAGGGAAAACCCGGAGAGGGCCCTGAAGTACACGATATATCTTGAGCTCGGAGCACTCGCGACATATCGTAAGATCAACGAGCGAGTGAAAGGGTGCACGATGGCACGTTGGACCATCGACCGATCGATGACTCACGCCCTGGACGGCATCGTCGCACTGCGCGTCCGAATCATCGGCGGTCACGTCAACATCCTGCCGACGGACGACCCCGTCACCTTCGAAGTCACGGACGTGATCGGTGAGCCCGTCACGGTGACTCAGGAGGCGGGCATTTTGACCATCCACTACGAAGATCTGACCAGGCAGGGCCTGCTCGATCGACTCAAACCCATCCAGCTCAGCGGATACAAGGGTGTGGGGGCCCGGAAAGCCACGGTGAATCTGCGTGTACCCACCGATTGCCCGGTGGATGTGACCACCGCCGCCGCACCGGTCGTCGTGGCCGGCCTGACCACACGCACGAAGGTGAAGACCGCCACGGGTGAGGTCACCCTGGACGACATCTCCGGCGACACCGACGTCAACACGGCCTCCGCCAACGCCTCTGTACGCTCGCCCCACGGCACTTTCACCTTCAACAGCGCGAGCGGGCGACTGGCGATCGCGGGTGGACGTCTGGCCGAACTGCGAGCCAAGAGCGCCTCCGGACAGCTGTTGGCCGACACCGATCTGATGCCTTCCGCCCGGGCCGGGCTCAACACCGTCTCCGGAGAGATCGCTCTGAGGGTGCCCGCCGACACCTCCGCCACCGTCGAGTTGCGCACGGTCACCGGTGGAGCCGATTCCGACTTCGGCCTGGACCGACGTAGTGCACCCGCACGTACCGTTCTCAGCGGCAAGATCGGCTCCGGCGTCGACCCTGCTTCCATCACCACCAACACCGTCTCCGGCCGGACCGCCCTTCTGCGCCGCGCGCCCGAAGCTCCGGCCGCCATTCCCGAGGGAGCATGAAATGAGCACCTTCTTCGGCCACGGCAGGCTACGGCTCTACCTGCTCAAGATGTTGGACGAGAGTCCCCGACACGGCTACGAGATCATCAGCCTGCTCCGTGACCGTTTCCTGGGCGTGTACTCACCCTCCCCCGGCACCATCTACCCTCGGCTGGCCCGCCTCGAGGAAGAGGGTCTGGTCACACACACCGAGGAGGGCGACCGCAAGGTCTACCACCTCACCGACAAGGGTCGCCAAGAACTGCGTGAACGCGAGAGCGACCTGAACGATCTGGAGCAGGAGATCACCGATTCGGTGCGCGACATCGCCCGCGCCGTCAAGCAGGACGTGCGTGCCACGATCAGCTCACTGCGCGAAGAACTCAAGTTCACCACCGGTGAGGCGCGACGCGGTGGCTCTTCCAGATCTGCTCAGGACGAAAAGGCCGATGCCACGGGCGAAGGTTCCCAGAAGAGCACCGGTGACCACGACCACTGCGGGGAAGGTGCTCGCTGGTCCCGCGAGTGGGAGCGGTTCACCCGGGGTTTTGGGGCCTTCGGTGCGATGTGGGGGCGCAGCGGCTTCGAGGGCTCCGAGGGTTCCGAGGACAGAGGCGGTCAGGACTTCGAGCGGGCCCTGCACGACTTCAGCCACAAGGTCCGTGACGTGCTTCACGATACCGGGCTGGTCGGCGAAGCGGCCGCACGTGATTTGCGTCGTGTCCTCGACGACACGGTGGAGGTGATCCGCCGGGACATGCAGCACTGGGGTCCGCCTGCCGAAGGCACCGAGTCGGACCGGCAGGAACCGTCGGAGGAAGCGAAAGGTCACTCGCACCGATCCTCCGACTCTCCTTCCACGGACGACCCGTGGGGTGCCGCCGTCGATGACACCAAGACCCCTTCCGAGAACGAACGCAAGGACGGGGACCGCTGACAGAAGGCAGCACCAAGACTCACGGCCCGGAAAGCGACGCGGGGGCGCGCTTTCCGGGCCGTGCGACGTTCGGGCACAAGCAGCCGTCAGCTGCGGATCACACCGTCCTTGCGGGCCTGCTCGGCGACCGCGGAGGACACCGCGGGAACCACCCGCTCGTCGAACGTACTCGGAATGATGTAATCGGCCGACAGATCGTCACCGATCAGGTCCGCCAGGGCGCGGGCCGCGGCCAGCTTCATGTTCTCGGTGATGTCGACAGCACCTGCCTCGAAGGCGCCCCGGAACACCCCGGGAAAGGCCAGAACATTGTTGATCTGGTTCGGAAAGTCGCTACGTCCGGTGGCGACGACGGCCGCATGCTTGCGCGCCACGTCGGGGTGCACCTCGGGGTTGGGGTTGGCCATCGCAAAGACGATGGCGTCGTCGGCCATGGTGGCCACGACCTCTTCGGGGACGTGGCCCGCGGACAGGCCGATGAACACGTCCGCGCCCTCGAGTGCGCTCTCGATGGAGCCGCGCAGTCCCGCCCGGTTGCTGAGGGAAGCCAGCTCCTGCTTGACCGGGGTCAGACCTTCCCGCCCGTCGTAGATCATGCCCTTGGAGTCGGCGACGGCAACGTCTCCGATACCGCCGTCGATGAGCATCTTGGTGACCG
>DXDP01000457.1 GCA_019115445.1 Candidatus Nocardiopsis merdipullorum | reverse complement strand
ATGAGTCGGTGCGCGGGTGACGACGCCCCCTGATGATGTCGTCACCCGCACACCTGGAACCACGTGGTTCCCCGTGTCTTGGTGAACCAAACCCACGAACCGGTCGGGTCGGTCACGAAGAACGGAACGAGGGTGTCGCGACCACCGAAAATGCCCCCATGAACGGAGCCGCGACACCCCCAGCGCACGCAAGGCACGCTCCCCCTGGAGGGCCGAGCTCGGGCGTGAGCCCCCGCCGAGACGATGGCGGTGGCGGGAGCTGAGCCGGCACCAAGGGCTGGGGCCGAACAGGAATTCGTCTCCCGTGGACGGAATCCCTGCCGGGAAACCTGCACCGAGCCCGACCAAGGGTGTTGTTCATCGCGGCTCGACGCGGGTTTCGTTGACAGACTCTACTGTCGGCCCAAGATCCGTGTGCTGTATTCACGGCAACTCCCCGAGAATTCTCGGAGCCGGGTATGCAAAATGCCCACACCGGCCATTTCGGGTACGCGAGGAACATGCCAAACCCCTTCACCACGGACGTTGTTCGATGTTTGTCGGAGAAAAGGGAAAACTCGCCTTCCGGTCGACGGGCGCTTTCCCGGTGACACGGGACGACATCGAGCCGTTTCGGGAGGAAGCGCCCATGAGCATCCTTTCGACACCGTTGCCGGTGTGGACACGCAACCGCAAGCACGCGATGGCCGTGGGCCCGGGGGTGCCCTGGCCCCGGTGATCCTGCCGAAGCCGGCCCACACCGCCCCCGGCAGGGCCTCGAAGAACTCCCCGATCCGCGTGGGCCACGGGCATAGGGGGAGGGCCGACACGAAACGTGTTCGAGTGACCACTAAGATGCGTTCCGGTGCCGCTTCGGCGGTTCCGTGCCCAGTCCCCCCTTTTTTCGCGAAGGCGATCATGCACCCCCAACCTTCCCCCCACGGCATGACCCACCACCCGCAGCAGCTCTCCACACCCGGAGCGGTGTGGGGCATGGCCGCGATGCTGTGGTGCACGGCAGGGATCTTGTTCACGGAGTTCGCCGTCAACATGATCACCGCGCCCTTGTACGGAGTCGAGCTCGACTACGCGTTCTTCTACTCGCTGCCCCGCGCCCTCGTCGGTGTGTTCGTGCTCGTGCCCGCCGTTCCAGTGACCCGAGGCCGTCCCTGGGCACGGACCATGGCCAAGACCGTCCTGATCATCCAGATCGTCCTGCAATCGATGGCGTTGCTCGCAAGCAACGCAGACATGTGGACGCTGTTCCTGTTCCCGATGGCCATCATCGGAACGGTCCTGCTGGGCAGGCCCTCCTCGAAGTGGTTCTTCCACGTCCACAAGCAGGCCGCCGACCAGCAAAAGCACCCGCAACAGCACGGGGCCCAGCAGTGGGGCCACGGGCAGCACCCGCACCAGCACCCCCACCCGCCTCAGCACACCTACCCGCAGCAGCCCCACCCGCCGTACGAGCAATACCCGCCGCACGGGCAGTACCCGCCGCAGAACGGAAACCCGGGCCAAGGCCCCCACGGGCGATGAACCCAGGGGGGTTCGCCGAGACGACACAGAACCGAGCGTGCACTCCGACCATCTCAACCGATGGCAGCCCTGAGACAATCTCGACAACCGCCCCGACCTGGAAGATCCACGCCCTGTTCGCACCCGGAAAGCG
Organism: Candidatus Nocardiopsis merdipullorum; assembly: GCA_019115445.1. Classification (GTDB taxonomy): domain Bacteria; phylum Actinomycetota; class Actinomycetes; order Streptosporangiales; family Streptosporangiaceae; genus Nocardiopsis; species Nocardiopsis merdipullorum. The sequence continues at coordinate 2,450 of DXDP01000457.1, read as the reverse complement.
CAGCGGAAGTTGCAGCCTCTCGACGACACCGACCCCACCCACATCGGCCCCTACCGCCCCACCCACCGGCTCGGTGGCGGAAAAGTCGGCCGCACCTACCTCGCCTCGGACCCCGAGGCGAGCACCGTCGTGGTCAAGGTCATCCATCCGGAAGTTGCCGAAGACCCCGACTTCCACGTCCGCTTCACCCGCGAAAGCGCCTCGGCAAAAGAACTCGACAGCCCACACACGGCCAAGGTCCTGGACGCCGACCCCGACGCCGACACCCCCTGGATCGCGACCGAGTACATCGACGGGATGTCACTGACAGAAGCGGTACGCAACCACGGCGCACTGGGCTCGGCACCGTTGCGTGTCCTGGCGACCGGGCTGGCCAAGGCCCTGGACCGCCTGCACCGCCACGACCTGGTACACGGCGACCTCAACCCCGACGACGTACTCCTGGTGGAAGAAGGACCACGCCTGGTCGACTTCGGGATCGGCCGACTGGCGACCCTGCTGCCACCCGACCCGCACGACCTCGACACCGAACCCGAACCGGGGGTGTCCCCGGACGTGGGTACCGGACACCTCGTCGACGCACACGGCACCCCCTCGGCACCGGCACCCGTGGGACAACCCCGGGTCGAGGGACCGGCACCGGAAGAGGAAGACGAACAAAAGAGCAAGAAACCCCCCACCGGAACCCGGACCGGCCCCACACCCTCGGGAAAACCCCCTGCGCCCCGCTTCCTCCACCACCTGGCCCACAAGGCCCCCGAACAGGTCGAAGGAAAGGCGGGCAGCCCGGCCTCGGACATGTTCTCCCTGGCCACCGTGCTGGTGTACGCCGCGACCGGAGCCAACCCCTTCCAGGGCCGCACCGACCAGGACACCGCAGAACGGCTCACCGGCCCCGCGCCCGACACCGAAGACCTTCCCATCCTGCTGCGCACCCTTGTCGCCGCCTGCTGGAACCGCAACCCCGCCTCCCGGCCCACGTCCGCCCAGTTCCTGGGGGCCCTCACCAACAGCGAACCCCCACCCGAACCACCGGGCCCCGCCGCCCCACGACACGACCCCTCGCACGAGACGCACAGAACCGGGACCTTCTCCCTGCCCGGCCACGAGAACACGCCGACCCACCGCAGGCGCCGGGCCGCACACAGCACGCTCGAACGCTGGTCCACAGCGGTCCGGGGCGGGCACGTGCCCCCACCCCGGTTCGGCACACTTCCCCCCTGCCCGCAGGGCTACCCCGCCGGAATCGCGAAGATCGGCCCGGACGGACGCCTCGTGGCCGTGGCCAGTACCGGCGCGGTCTGCCTGTGGGACACCCACACCGGCACACACCTGGGCGAATTCACCGGGTTCCACGAACAAGTACACGACCTGGCCTTCAACGCGGAAGGCACCCTTGTGGCCACCGCCCACCAGAACAGCACCGTCCGCGTGTGGGACCTGGCCGGCATGCGTTCCCTGGGTGTGCTCAGCAGGCACCACGGCGCCGTGCACGCGGTGACCTTCGCACCCGGGGGACGGATCCTCGCCTCCGGGGGCCAGGACGGCACCGTGCACCTGTGGGACCTGACCACCGGCGTACCGGCCACCACCCTGACCGGGCACACGGGCACCGTGCACACCATCGCGTTCAGCCATGACGGCACCGGGCTCGCCACAGCCGGATTCGACCGGAACGTGTGCCTGTGGCACTCCACCGGCGGCCCCGCCCACCTTCTGCCACTACGGTTGCCCGAACACGCCACGGTCACCACGGTGGCCTTCGGCCCCGACGACACCCACCTGGTCACCGGCGACACCACCGGGACGGTACGGACCTGGGACATCACCACAGGCACGGTCGGCCGTGCGTATCTCGCCCACAACGACACCATCGGCGACCTTCGGTTCAGCGCCGACGAGACGGCGCTGATCACCGCGGGCATGGACGGCAACGTGCTCGTACGCGACGCCGTCGGTCATGCCCCCGTGGCGATCCTGCGAGGTCCACGGCACGGTGTGATGGCGGTGTCACTCACCCGGGACGGTGGGTCGGTACTGGCCTCCGGAAACAACGGCCCCGTGCTGATGTGGCGGCTCTGAACGCAAGCGGTCGGCCCGTGGTTCACTCTCCGAGTTGGTGCCGGTAGGGCCTGCGGAAGTTTCCGATCTGGATCCATTCCGGGTCGAGTTCGGTACGGAGTTTGACCTTGCCCTCCGACCAGTCCACGAGTGCGGCCTCGAACTCCGGCAGCACCCCGGAGTCGGGGTCCAGGTAGTACAGGTACTGGCGTTTGCCACCACCGGTACGGCGGGCGAACAGGGCACCGTTCTGCCCCAGCAGGGACGACAGGCGTGCCTCCAACGCCTCCAGGGCCTCGTTGGATTCCTCGGCGGGCAGCCGGTCCTGGTCCAGGTGGGTGTAGGCAACGACCACGTGCACGAACAAGGACAGGGCGGGAAACTCGCGG
>DXDP01000456.1 GCA_019115445.1 Candidatus Nocardiopsis merdipullorum | reverse complement strand
CCCCGGCCACGACCCGGGAATCACGCAAGGAAACAGATGAACCGACAGCTTGGCCGTCCAGGTGAGCCCACGACCGCCACGCCCCAATGGAGCGGCAACGTGCGACCTGCCTCATCGACCCATCGGGCACGTCCCGAACACGCGGGAGTCATCATGCCCGATCTGACCATCTCTTCCACTCTGCACTCGGCCGGACGTGTCCTGGCCCTGAGCGGAGAGATCGACATGGCCACCGAGCACAACTTCCAGGAAGCGGTCACCGAGGCCCTTGTCACCCAGCCGCACGGGCGAGTGGTCCTGGACTGTACCGACCTACGGTTCATCGACTCCAGTGGACTCCGTGTCCTCATCCGGGCACACAAGACCGCCAAGGAGCACCAGGTGCTGCTGGCGATCGCCGCACCCATCCACCGGGTCCTGCAAACCCTGCGGGTGACTTCGTTGGACACCCGCATCCCGATCTTCGACACCGTCTCCGAGGCTCTCACCGCTCCCTTCGGTGACGGCTGAGCACTCAGAAGAGCAGCAGCCACACGCCCAGCCCGGTCACGGCCAGGTTGACCAGCGCAAAGACAAAGACCCAGAACGTGCCCGGCAGCCCGGTCAGGCGTGCCAACTGGTCGGCGTCGGAGTGGGGTGAGGGTTGCCGCATCCGTTGTGCCTGTAGCTCGAAGACCGGCCGTACCCCGGCGAAGAGCAGGAACCAGATGAACGCGTAGGCGAAGGCCCCCTGGATCTCCGGGGTGGTGTACCAGCTGACCCCGAACACCACCGCACCGGTGACAACGAGCGAGATCACACCGTAGACGTTGCGGATCATGATGAGCATCAGGACAAGGACCACGATGCTCAGCCACAGCAGTGCCGTGATGCGATCGGCCCTCAGCATCAGGATGCCGAGCAGGCCGATCACGGTCGGAGCCACATAGCCCGCGAAGACGGTCAGGATCATGCCCGGACCGGTCGGCCTTCCGCGGGAGACCGTCACCCCGGAGGTGTCGGAATGCAGGCGGATACCGGTGAGTTGACGACCGCTGAGCAGTGCCACGAGCGCGTGCCCGCCCTCGTGGGCGATGGTGACGACGTTGCGCAGGACACGCCAGGTCGGCCCGACCAGCACGGCAGCCAGAGCCAGGACCGCAGCACCCACCACGATCCAGCGCTCCGGCTCGGGTTGGGTGGTCAGGACTTCCTGCCATACGTCACCAAAGGTTGTTTCCACCACTGCTCCCCGAGTCGACCCGGTGCGATCCTTGCCGAACTGTAGGGTATGTCCGAAGAAAGCCTGCTCTGCCCGGCCCACTGTCCCTCTTCGGCGCTCTTGGCCTTGCGAGCGGACCGTCGGCCCCGGAAGGGGTCGGTTCTCAGCGTGTCTCGGTCAGCTCACGCAGTCGCAGGAGTGTGCGTTCCATCGCGGCGGCGTTCTTGGCGGGAAACCCCAGGAGGATGTGCACGAACCACGGTCCTCGCGAGTAGTCGAAGGTCTCGGTGACCCTCGTGCCCCCTTCCGGGAGCTCCTCCAGCTCGTAGCACCAACGCTGCGGGCCGGCGGTCTTCCAGGCCACGCGGCGGTCCTTCTCGAAGTCCACCACCCGGTTGACCATGCGGTAGGACACTCCGAACATACGCATGTTCATGCCGAACTCGGCGTCCTCGGTCAACCGTTCCGGTCCGAAGGTACTGTCCCGGACCGTCCCGGAGCCGTCGAACTCGTGATGCCGCGAGGGGTCGCTGAGGAGATCGAAGACACGCGCGGCGGGGGCATCGATGACGATGCTTCGTGAAACCTTGTGTTCAGCCATGCGCACATTGTTCCAGCCGTGCGCCACCGGTCCGATACGTACCTTCCGGTTGCCGGCCCCGTTTTCAGGGCAACCCGGTCTGCAGATCGGGCGGCATGATCAACAGGAACAGGCCTGCACGGATGAGCACGTTGGCCCAGACGTTACGGAAACATGCCCACAGATACCCGTAGAACAACCCCGCCACGGCGTAGGTCAACAGGGCCAGCCCGAGGTCGTGAACGATGTCTTGCCCGGGCAGCTGGGCCAGGGCGTCGTAGGGCTGGATCAGCGCGTAGGTGAGTGCGAAGAGGACCGAGGTGGACACGATGCCGCCCCAGCGGCCCATGAGGACCTCCAGGCGGGTCTGCAGCATCGCCCGGAAGAAGATTTCCTCGCAGAGCGCGATGAGCACGAACGCGAGCAGGAAGCCGATCAGCTCCACCGACAACGGTGGTAGGCCGAGCCTTGGCACCAACAGTGTCCCGATCAGGCCCAGGACGAGAACCACGGGGATCAGCGGTCCCGCCCAGCGCCAGGGCTCGGTCACCTTCATGACCAGCGCGGGCATGCCCAAGCCTCGTCCGTCCACCGTGAATCCCGAGCGGTCCAGGGCCAGCACGGGCAGGGTGAACAAGAAGAGCAGACGTGAGACCAGAGCGACCGACATCTTCAGGTCGGCGCCGATCTCTGCCTCGTACATGCCGAAGATCAGCGACAACACGAACATGCACAGGACGAAACAGAGCAGGAAAAGGGAGGTCCTCGCCACCTCCCGGGGGATCGGGTGTCCGATCAAGACCTGCGTGACCCGTAGGTCCAGGCCGTCGCGATCACCGAAGGTCTTGACCAGTCCCCAGGCCACGATGCCGCTGATGAGCATGGGCGACCAGGAGATCAAGAAGAGGACCGCAGATTCCTCGAGGACATCGGTACGCAGGCCCGAGTTCACGACCATGGGAAGTGCAACGAGCAGTACGCCGAGCCCCGTCCAGCAAGCGAGCCCCCACTTTCGCAACACGGCCACAAGAGTCCCCCTTGTCTCGGAACACCCATTCTGCCCAGGGGGGAAGCAAAAGCGCATTCATGGTGGCGGCATGTCGTACTGCCATGTGGTCATCACATTTCCCCATAAAAAACCCAGAACACACAAAGCATGTTCAACACTGTGTGCGCTGCTCTTGGCGATGTCGGTCGACGGTAGCGAGAAATGTGACAGACATGGGAATTCACCGATATTGGCCGGACAACGCCCCCGGGGCCCGGACGTAGTGGGTGTACGGGCACCGGGGGCGTTGCCTCCCTCATGACATCGGGGTGACTTGCTCAGGGCCCGTTGTCGAGAACGGACTTGAGGAACGTCTTGGTCCGCTCCTCCTTGGGGTCCCCGAAGATCTGGTCCGGGCTGCCCGCCTCGGCGATCTGCCCTTGGTCGAACATCAGCACGCGATGTGAGACATCACGGGCAAAGGCCATCTCGTGGGTCACGCACAGCATGGTGATGTCGGTGTTCTCCGCGACCTCACGCAACACATCCAGCACACCGGCCACCAACTCCGGGTCCAGAGCGGAGGTGACCTCGTCCAGGAGCAGGATCTCCGGGTTCATGGCAAGCGCACGGGCGATCGCCACCCGCTGCTGCTGACCACCGGAGAGCTGAGTGGGGTGGGCATCGATCTTGTCCCCGAGCCCGACCAGGTCCAACAGCTCCTCGGCACGCGCGTTCGCCTCGTCCTTGGGCATCTCCAGGACGTGCACCGGCGCCTCGATGATGTTCTTCCGAACGGTCATGTTCGGAAACAGGTTGAACTGTTGGAAGACCATACCGATGCGCTTACGGCGGGCCCGCAGATAGCTTTCGTTCGCGGGCACCATGCCCCCGGCGCGCTGCATGTGGCTGAACGGCTCGCCATCGATCATGATCAGCCCTTCGGTGACCTTCTCCAAGGTCATCAACAGGCGCAGGATCGTGGTCTTGCCCGAACCGCTCGGCCCGATCAGCGTGACACGTTCACCGGGTGCCACGGAAAAGTCGAGGTTGTCCAGGACGGTGAGGTCCCCGAAGCGCTTCACCACCTTGTCGAAGACGATCAGTGCATCGCCCTCGACACCCTGAGGTCGTGCAGTCTGCGGGGTATCAGACGGCGGCATAACGTCGCTCCAGTCGTCGAATCAAAATCGCTGAAGGGATACTCACGAGGAGGAACAGGATCCCCACCACCGTGTAGGCCTCCACCACACGGAACCCGGCGCTGCCGACACGTTGGGCCTCTGTGAGCAGTTCGGCCACACCGATCGCGAAGAGCAAAGGTGTGTCCTTGAACATCGCGATGAGGTAGTTGCCCAGCGCGGGGATGACCTTGCGGATCGCCTGGGGCAACACGATCGCACCCCAGGTCCGGCTCGCGGGCAGGCTCAGAGCCCGTGACGCCTCCCATTGCCCTTGGTCCACACCTTCGATGCCCGAGCGGTACACCTCCGCCGTGTAGGCCGAGTAGTGCACACCGAGAACGAGGATGCCCACCGTCATGCCCGAGACCGTGGACGGAGCCAGGAGGAAGACGAACACCAACTGAATGACCAGCGGGGTCGTCCTGATGAACTCCATGACAAAGTGCAAGGTCGGCCCGAAGCCCGGGAGCCGTCTGAGGATGGCGATGCCCAGACCCAGTACCAGAGCCATCAAGTAGGCAGCCACCGTCACCTGGACGGTCACCCAGAGTCCGGCGAGCAGGTCCGGCATGATTTCGAAGGTCCACTCGAAATCCCAGAACATCATTTGGCCACCCCCACGCCCGTTCCGATCGTGGGTGTGCGCAACAGGGACATGAGGCCACCACTCGGCGGGGTCCGCCCCAGCCTTTGATCGGCACGGCGTTCGAGCAGTCGCATGCCGAAGATGAGCACCTGCGCGATCAGGTAGTAGAGGATGAAGGCACCGATGAAGGCGACCACCGTCTCACCCGTGGAACTACGCATCTGCTGTGCGATGGCGGTCAGGTCGGACACACCGATGAGGTAGGCCACTGCTGTGGCCTTCATCAGTTCGATGATCAGGTTGCCGAAGGTGGGCAGCATCTGGGCCCAGGCCTGAGGCAGAACGACCAGGCGCACGCGCTGGAACCAACCGAGGTTCAGCGCGACGGTCGCCTCGATCTGTGTCTTGGGCACGGCGTTGATGGACGAGCGCACGACCTCGGCCCCGTAGGCCCCCACGTTGAGGCCCAGGGCCACGATCGCGGCGAACCGGTCCTCCAGTTGGAAGCCGGTGGCGATGGGCAGCGCGTAGGCCATCCAGAACATCAACACCAGTGCGGCGATGCCCCGGAACACCTCCACGTAGAACGTGGAGACGGCCCGGGGCAGCCAATGGTCGACCGTCCCCAGGACGCCGAAAAGCATCGCAAGGACGAACGCCAAGGCGCTGCCGCCGATGGTGAGTTGTACTGTGACCCACGCGCCGTCGAGATAGAGCGGTAGTCGCTCGATCAGGAACTCCACGGCGGAATCAGCCCTCGCAGAGCTCGTCGGTGCTCGTACCGTCGGGCAGGTCGTCCTCGGTGAAGCCCCACTCCTCGCCGAGCTCCAGCAGGCGACCGCTCTCGGTGAACTCGGCGATCACCCGGTTCATCTCGTCGAGGAGTTCGGTGTCCTCCTGGCGAACGCACAGACCACCCCAACCCTTTTCCTCGAAGTCGTCCATGACCGGGAAGAACGGTTCGGTGACATCGAAGTCGCCACCACGCTCCTGGAGCAGGAAGTGGTGGGACACGCTCAGCATGGAGATCGCGTCCACACGGCCGGCCTCGAGCAGCTCGTAGCCGGTCGTCTGGTCCGGGATGAGTTCCATCTGGCCCTCGGGGACACCGAAGTACTCGGCGTAGGTCTGCTCCACCGAGCCGTTGAGCACGGCGAGCACGAGGTCGGAGTTGTTGGTGAAGTCCTCGAAGTGCTGGATGTCTTCGGGGTTACCGGACTTGACGAGGAACGCCTCGGGCGAGGTCGCGGTCGGTTCGGTGAAGGCGACCTGCTCGCAACGCTCGGGTGTGATGAACACACCGGCCGCCAGGGCGTCGAAACGGTTGGCGTTCAGGCCCGGGATCAACCCGTCCCAGGAAACCGGGGAGGCCTGAATTTCGGGAACACCGAGTTCTTCGAAGACGGCTTGGGCCACGGCCGGGGACTGCCCGGCGGGTTCTCCTGTGTCGTCGACAAAACCGAAAGGGATCTCGTTGGCAAGACCGACGGCCACAAAACCCTGGTCACGTAGGCGCTCCAGAGTACTGCCCCCGCCGTTCTCACCGTTGCCGCCCTGGTCGTCGACCCGGCTGCACGCCGCAAGACCTGCCGTGGCCAGTCCCACACCCCCCAGCCGGAGTGCGTCTCGGCGGCCCCAGGTTCCTCGACCGACCGCTGGTACCTGCTTCTTCACGACTACTCCTAGATGTTCTCGGAAGCGACACCGTCCCCTGAATGGACAGAGCGACGGCACCGCACATTCGGGTGGTGGGACGCCTGCACGGGCGATCCGCGGCCTGGGCCGCGGCTACCTGGCGTCGACCGGGGCACGGATCGTCCACACTGGTACGGGGTGTCTCTCCCCAGGCCCACTCAGCCGTAACAAGACCCTTTTGGTCCGTTATGCACTGGTTATTCATTCATGGGGGTCGGATGAGCGGACCTCAGGCTTTCCCATGCCCATTCACCTGCCATTGGTGACCC
>DXDP01000455.1 GCA_019115445.1 Candidatus Nocardiopsis merdipullorum | reverse complement strand
GATTGGCGTCTTCACGCAGCCGTAGGTAGTCCGACCTGTACAGATGAGCATGCCGGGCGGCCCGGTTCTGTAGAGCGACCCCCGTACGCGCCTCGGTCGTCACGGGAGGGGTCAGGCTCGAAAGGAGGTCGGAGTCGATTTCTTCCCCGCGCAGGTAGCCCTGCATCGCGGAGCGACGCCACCACAGCTCCTCATCTCGGGTTCCGGCGTCGGAGTGGTACAGCCACCGCAGTCCGTCCTGGTCCAGGTCGGTCAGAACGGAGGCGTTCTGGGGACGCAGCCGCCGCCACAACTTTGGGGAGGTGTCCGAGGGAACCACGTCGGCGGGCACAGGGAAAGCCAGGTCCCAACGCCGGGGCCCGGAGTTCCAACGGCCGAGGAAGGGACCTCGAACGACTCGGGGTTCCGGGGCCGGGCTCGCGTTCGGGGCCGCCGCCTTGAAGGCTGCACCCAGGGCACCGGCCACCGTGCTGGGCCAGGGCCGTTGGGTCCGGGCGGCGCCTCCGGCCCCAGCGGTGAAGCTCCGCCCGTCCCTGACCTGTATCGCGTCATGCGGGCGCAGGGCCAACCACACCGGTGTCACGTCATCGCTCGTGCCGCCGGTCTCACTCGCCGGGAGCGGCGCCGACGTCACCATGTCTGCCTCCGGAGGAAAACCGCGACCCGAGACGCGGCCAGCGGCACCGGGGCATCGGTGGTCTTGGCGTGCTCCGACCTGCCCAGGTCCAGCAGGCTTCGAGCCTGTCGTTCATCTCCTCCATGGCGCAGGACCAACCGTGTCACCTCTGCCTCGTAGATTCTTTCGTAGGCGGACCTGGTGGCCAGATCACTCAGGGCCGCGCGCTCGGAGTACAGGTCGTTGATCAGCCGTGGTGAGAGTCCGTCATCCTCAGCGGCCGAAGGTGAGCTTCCCTGGCGTGGCTTGAACGTGCGCAACGTACCCAAGGCATCGCTCACCCAGTCCGACCGCCAAGGACGCACCGTGTGTGCGCGCGACCCCGACCCGGTGATGTAACCGACCGCGACAGCGTTCTTGTTCGGAACCTCCTTGGCCTCGGCGAGTAGTTCACGAGACCGGGCGATCACCGTGTGCAGTGGCGTGCCCTGATGGGCGAAGAGCACCGAACAGCTGAGCGTGGTCGGATCCTCGTCCACCGCCTCACGGCAGGCCTGGGCCGCCTCCAGCGCGGTCGAGGCCGGTAGGAACGCCAACAGGTCGTCCCCGCCGGAGTACACCGATACCCCCGCATGGTCTTCTTGGACTCGGCGGTGGTGGAGCCGGGAAAGGTCTCCCAGACGCCGCGAGATGAGCTGATGGCGCTCGGCGGTGACAGGAGAGGAGGACAGGTACGTTCCTAGACCGTCCAAGTCTGCGGAAAGCACCGCGTAGTAGGGGTTGGGCGCGAATCCGACGATCTTGGCCAGACGCTTCGCGGCGTCCCGACCGCGTTGTACGGCTACGGGGTCGACCGGCTCGCTCGGGGGCCCGTACTCGTGGGAGAGGGTGTCGGTGTTCCAGGTGTCGGGGGTGACCCACCAGCCGGCTCCGCACACGAACCACCTTTTGAGAGTGTCCTGACCGGCTCGGTCCAAGGAGGGGACCGAGCCTTCGAGAACCTTGAAGCGGTCAGGGCCCATGACCTGACGGGCCGCATCGCTCAACTCCGTCACCAGGTCGTGTGTCTCGGAATCGGCCCATGAGTCCAGGACATGGGCACGGAAGGGGGTCGAAGCGATCGAGGCGGTGGAGGGGAACTTCTTCCTGTGGGTCGAGGGCAGCTCGTCTGTGTCGTGCCAACGCCGCTTGAGCCAAACGGCGGCGGACAGCTCGCTGTTCCGGTCGTGTTCGGGCGTGTTCTCCGGCGCGGACTTCTCCGAGGGCCAGTAGGGAGAGACCGAACAAGGCCGGGTACCGGTGCGCTCGGGATAGTCGAAGGCACGCAACCGCTTGCGGGCGGCCAGGGTGACCTGAGCGGCCTTCCACTGCTCGGCATAGGAGCCCACGTCCGCGGGGGCCACACTCCACATGATTTCGGGGAAACCAGGGACGTCCCGCGCCTTGCCGAACAGTTCGGCGATCCAGGCCCGCCAGTGAGAGCGGGCCTTGTCAGCAGCCTTCCTGGTGAGGATGCTGCCCTGCTCCTTCGCTGCCAACGCCACGATCCGGTTCGGTGCCGTAGCCGGGTCGACTTTCGAGGGGATGACGAGTTCGGCACCGTCATCCTTCAGTTGGGTGGCTGCCTCCGCAGCGAGTCTGGCCATGATGTCACTGGCGTTCGCGGCGTCGGCGGTGGTGCGGGATTCGGTGATGTAGCGCTGTACGCCGGAGAGGGCGATGACGACCAGGTCACGCGGGTCGTGTTCGCTCAAGGGCTTTCCATTCCAGGGCAAGGGGGTTGAAGGCTGTGCATGAAGTGGTTCTTGAGGGCGAAGTGACTCAAAAAGATCTCTCGGACAGTAGTGGAGAGGGCTTGGAGTCAGGGATGGTCTTGGGCCCTTCCGGGATACTCGCCTGAGCGTCGAGCCGAACACGGACGTGTCCCAGACCATGGGTGGCCCGGGTGCCCACGCCGGAGAAGGCCGCGAACGACCAGAGCGCGGCGAAGACCCGCTGCGTGCGCCGAGACATACGAGTGGGTAGCCCGAACATCACCCGTCCCACGAACCCGGTACGTCGGTGCGAGCCGGCCCCCGCCGCCGTGGTGCGGATGTCGTGCCGGACCAGGTGCGCGCTCTCGACCGCTTCGCTCAGTGCCGAAGGCGGCAGGGGTTGCGGGCTGAAGACCTCCCAGCGTCGGGCCAGACCGGCGAGCAGAAGCTCGGGTACCGGAAGGGGGAACTGGCACCCGCCCTGGTTGACGTAGGTGGGGGAGTCGAAGGAGATCGCGGCCCTGGGAGTGGGAGGGGCGGAGGCCATCCGGGTGTAGGCCTCGAAGCGCTGGTCGATCAGGGTCGCTGCGGCCGTGTGTTCGCCGAGGCGCAAGGGTTCGCGCAGGCGTGCAGGCAGGTCAGGGGATGTGGATTCGTCCAGCCGGCCCAGGGTGAGCCGCTGCCCGGTCAGGGCTGCGGTGAAGGGCTTGGTCTGTGCGGCGTGGTCTTCACCAGAGGACTCCAAGGGGGCGGCGCAGGCCGCCGCGTGCAGGTGCGTTGGAAGCACACAGGAAGGCGGTGGGGGACTGAGGAAGAGTGTCCACTGGGTGGGCACACGGCCTCCGAGGGGGTTTGGTTCGATCGGGAGGCGTCGGGTGCGGAAGCCGCCGCCGGAAAAGTCACGCTAGCAGCGGGAAGCCCGGTGTGTCAGGGGAATCCGGAATCTGGCCGTATGCGGGCACAAGACTGGTGGGGGAGTGGCCGGTGCGTGTACACCGAACCCGGTTCGGGTGCCAGAAGGGTGGTTCGCATGCAAGCTGCTGCCGCATCATCGCGCTTGGCTGCCCTAATACGAGCCCCTCGACCATCAGCGGGCGAAGCGCTTGAGTGATTCGGTGTTCAGGACGACTCCGGTGCCTGGCACCGGAACGGCCTCGCCGTAAGGATGCGTACTGCGGTCCAGGTACTGGCCTTGGACAGGCCGGCTGTGCACCACGACGGCGTTGGCGTCACGATCCACCAGCAGGTAGACACCGATACCTGTCACCGCGTAGGCGGCGGGCTTTTCGACGCGGTCTCGGGCGTGGGTGTCGGCATCCCATGAGGTCACTTCGACCACTGCGAGCACACCTTCGGGGGCGGCCCACTCGCCCGCCTCGTCGAAATGGCTGACCGGAGCGAGGATCCCGTCTGGGCGGGCCCGGCCTTTGCGGTAGGTATCGACCTTGAGCCCCAACCCGCTGGTGATGAGGTCGAGGTCGGGACGGTGCGCGATGAACTCGCGCATCATCCACGTGAGGATTCCGGCGTGCGCTCCGTCGCTCGCCTTATGGGTCCAGACTTTCCCGTTGAACATCTCCATGCGAACACGGTCGGCCTCGAACGCCTGCTCGGCCAAGTGCTCGAACAGTTCGGGGCTCATCGGGAGCGCCGGGGTCTCGGGTGGCGGACGATGTTCAGCGATGGTCATGTGGCTCCTTGAACGGTGCCAGTAGTGATGCCGACGGGCTGGAAGACATGTCGCTGTGGCACTGGCCTTCAGTGTAGGTCTCTTTGAAGCGGAGGTCTTCTCGCCGCATGTGTTCGATGAGCTTCGTGAGGCGTTGAAGGAGGCCATCGAGCCGGGTGAGGACCAGGTTCGGGTGTATCCGTTGCGGATTCCTGACCTGGACAAGGTGATGGTGTTGGGCGAGCGTAGGTTGGAGGAACGGCAGGACTTCTGGATCGTTTCAGAAGGGGCGTGTACACCGAATCCGGTTCGGGTGCCAGAAGGGTAGTGCGCGTGCAGGCTGTTGTGGCTGGCCACGGGCTTGTGGGAAGGAAAAGTGGCCTGGGTCACGTGCCGTTGGGGTGCTGCGGGAGTGCTGCGCGCAGAGACGGTGTAGTGACGCAGGTCAAGCCCCATGAAAATATGGCAGGGTTTCGCAGGCCTATGAAGCCCTTTTAGAGCATGGCGCTTGTGAATTTCTGTTCGAGGTGTGGTTAAAAAGGAGAATGGCGAGGCGATTCGGCCAACGTAGGCGCCTCGATTGACCTCGCCTGTGCCGCGTCGATCCCGACAGCCCGTTCAGGCTGTTCACTCATAGGCGCATGCCGTGTTGGTCGACGATCCACGGGGTCTGATTCACGATTCCGTGGATAAGCCTTCGCATCTCTTCAAATCAGACAAAGGGAAAATCCCTCGCAACGCACATTGATAGGGCGAAATGCCGCTCGCAGGCAAGTGCGGATTTGGCGGAATGGCTCGCGAACTCTTGTTCGTTCCACTAGCTTGAATCTCGACAAGAAAAAACCCGACCGGGTGCTGAACACACCTGGCCGGGTTGTGGTCGACGCCTGCGCAAACAGGTGTGTCGGCCATGCCACCTGCCTGCCAGAACCAGGAAGGCGACATCGCCATGAAGTCTAACGCTTCCGCCCCCGCCAAGGCACCCGAAACCCCGAATCCGCCCGGGTTTTCTCCGGCTCGCAAGCGCCCTCGGGGTGCGTTCGAGGGCATCGGGCACATCCTGGCTCTGTGGGTGCTGCGCCTGTACCGCAAAGGCCTGCTGCCCACGCCCCGCTCGTTCCTGCTCTTGTCCGCCCTGGCCGACATCGTGGACGTGGATGGCCGCTGGTGCTTCTACCACTTGGAGAACCTGGCCGAACGCTGCAACGGGTTCCTCAGCGTCAGCAGCATCAAGCGAGCCATCGACGACCTGGTCGAGCTCGGGGTGGTCCGCAAGTTGAACCGTCCGCAGACCCTGGACTTCTTCGCCGAGGACATCGCCCGTGGCCGCTCCGTCTACCGGCTGCCGTGCGTGTTGGAGCTCCTGGTCCCGGCCGAGTCCTACCCCGAGCCGGTGTTGGCCGAGATCAACGAGTGCCGAGCGGCTTTGGGGGAGGAGCCGATCACCTCCCACAGTCGGCCGCCCTTGAAACCGAAGACCCCAGCTCACGGTGAGCTGGGCCCCAGCTCATATCGAGCTACAGACTCTTTCCCTGGGGACTCTTCTGGAAACGGGGCGGGTGGTTCCGTCCGTGACAGCATGAGTACAGGAGAAGAAGAGCGGCAAAACGGACCCTACGAAATCATTGCCCATATTCATGATCGATTCCTGGCCGAACCGCAGGCCGACCGGCAGCGGCTCACCCTGGCGGTGCACCACCTCCTGAGCCAAGGTCTGGGGGCGCGGGAGGCACGAGCCCTGTTCTCGGGGCTGGACCGGCTCAAACGCCCCTTCCCCGCCCTGATGTCGCGGATGCGCAGCATGAAGGCGGCCCAGGCCTTCCTCTCCGGGGTCCTGGGTAGGGGAGTCAACGCCTCGGGTCCCTCGTCGCCGCAGTGGCCGGCGCCGGAGGAGACCGAACCCTTCTCCCGGCCCGAACGGTTCCTCCTGGACCCCCAGGGCAAGGCACCGCACACCTGCCCGGAACACCGAAGCACCCGCAACGAACCCGGTGGTACCTGCGCGATCTGCGGCAGGCGGTGCCGGTCAGCGCCCCATGAGATCATGCACGACCCCGCACTGAAACCGTCCGCACCGCACGAAGAGGGGACCGCTCCCGCCGAGCACGAGACACAGCCCCCTGCCGTTCCCGAGGAAGAGCTGGATCCGCAGCTCCAAGCGCTCATCACCGCCTCTTTGGCGGAAGCGAGCAAGGCGGC
The DNA here is from genome assembly GCA_019115445.1 of Candidatus Nocardiopsis merdipullorum. Lineage (GTDB taxonomy): Bacteria > Actinomycetota > Actinomycetes > Streptosporangiales > Streptosporangiaceae > Nocardiopsis > Nocardiopsis merdipullorum. Next base: position 3,081 of record DXDP01000455.1, on the reverse strand, counting down.
CCCGCCCTCACCTCCCACACTCACCCTCAGCCCCTGGAAGGCCCTGTCCTCGGGGATCTCGCCCGCCTCGCGAACCGTCGTCGATGATCTGCGTGATCTCCTCCGGGCGAACAGTGGTGCCCCCGGGAAGATCCCGTCCCCGCGCACGGCCCCTCATGACCTCGTCGACGACCCAACCACCTCACGGTGGGAAAGGACTTCCTGATCCGTGCATTCGCCCCACCGGTGGGATCTCCGAAGAGAAGAGGTGGAGGCTCGTCGTGGGTCGCTCCGGGTCTCCTCTCCACTCACCGAAACCCTCGGGTGCCCCCTCCCCGCAGCCCCTGTGTCCCTCGGTCCGTCCCACGGGGAGAATCTACATCGTAAAGGTGGGGGGTTTCTCATGCCGCCCCACCCACAGAACACACGCCGAACCGGGGCGGCCCCTGAAGAGCGGCACCACCCCGGTTCGGTCGCCGGTCAGTCGCCGGCGAGCGCGCCCGTGATGGAGGTACGGGCGGCCCGTCGCGCGGGGAGCAGCGACGCGACCACACCGGCCAGGACGGCGATCGCCAGGAACACGGCCACCTGCCCGACGGGGAACCCGAGGATCACCTGAGGCAGGACGGAGGCCATGGCCGCCCACCCGAACAGCGCGCCGAGCACGACACCCGTACCGGCCCCGATCAGGCACAACAGGATGGCCTCGACGCCCAACATGCGGCGCAACTGTGACCCCTTGAGTCCCAGGGCGCGCAGCAAGGCGGACTCACGGGTACGTTCCAGCACCGACAGGGCCATCGTGTTGGAGATACCGAACACCGCGATGACCACGGCCAGGCCGAGCATCGCCGCGATCGCGTAGAAGGCGACCTCCAACATCTGGTCGAACTCCTGACGCATCTCACTCATGGAGGTGATGCTCAAGGTCGGATGGGCCTCCGTCGTGGAGTGGACGGCCTCACGCAGCTCCGCCGGGGTTGCCGAATCACTGCCCCGCACCATGACGGTGGAGTCACCCGTACTCTCCGGAACCACCTGTTCGTAGTCCTCGGGAACCATGGCGAAACCGTAGAAGACCGGTGAGTTCTCCACCAGGGCCACGACCTCGAACTCGTGCCCGGAGGCGCCCAGGGCGATGGTGTCTCCCACCCCGACGGACTCTTCCCATGTGGCGCTGACGATCACGCTTCCCGGACCGAAGTCGTCGAGGTCACCCTTGGTCACCTCGACCTGAATCTCCTCGCCCAGCGTGGCATCGACGAAGGTCGACACGGGAAGCGTGCCGTCGAAGTCGGCGATCTCCTCGTTGTCGGTTTCCACATGTTCGGTGCGTTGGGCGAAGACCTGCTCGACCTCGGACCTGGCCGCCAGATCCGACCGCACGGACTCGGGGACGGTGGTCAGGTCGGTGCCCCCGACGGTTTCGGAAGCCGCGTCCTCGGACTGGTCGTTGCCTTCGAGGTCATCCAGGTTCATCATGGGGCGGATCTCGTAGTCCACGGGAAACTGGACGTCGAGCTCGTGGTTGACCGTCTGTTGCATGGAGTCGCTGACCACCGAATAACCGGTGATGAGGGTGGCGCCCACGGTCAGGGCGATCATCGCGGTGGCGGCGCGGCGCGGACTGCGGGTGGAGTTGTCCACCGCCAGCATGCTCGACACCGACACCCGGCGCAGCGGAACGCCCACAACACGCACGATGCCGCGCACCAGCAGCGGCCCCAGGACGACCACGCCCACGAAGGCGACCATGGCGGCCCCACCCACGACCCACATCTTCGATGGCTCGGGTTCACCCCTCAGAGCCATCGCCACGAGGCCCGCGGCGATCGCGAACAACACGATCCCCACCACCACGCGCAGCGTGCCGGTGCCCTTCTCCAGACCGGCTGCGGTGGCGCTGGTGCGCAAGGCCGCAAGGGGAGCCACCCGGGTGGCGCGTACGGCGGGAACCGACGCGGAGACCACGGTCATCACGACACCGACCAACAATCCGGTGAGCACGGCGGTGGGAGAGAGCACCAGGGAGGTGTTCACGTCCGTGGTGAACAGCGCACCGCCGTAGCGCATCCCCAACATTCCGACCCCGATCCCGACCACCACTCCCAGAACGGAGGCGACCAGGCCGAGCAGGAACGACTCGGCCAGCACCGAGCGGAAGACCTGGCCACGCCGGGCACCCACGCAGCGCAGCAGGGCCAGTTCACGTTGGCGTTGGGCGACGAGGATCGCGAAGGTGTTGTAGATGACGATCCCCGCGACGAAGACAGCGACGGACGCGAAAAGCAGCAGCCCGCTACGGATGGTGTCCGCGTTCGTGCCCACACTGGCGGCCTGTTGCTCACCGAAGACGGTGGCGGTGGTCACGTCGGCACCCTCCGAGCCGAGTACCACCTCCACGGCGGAAGCGGCCTCCTCCTCCGAGACTCCCGAAGCAGCCAGGACGTCGATCTCGTGGTAGCCGTCGTCACCGGTCACGTCCGCGAAGGCGTCCGGGGCCAGGACGAACGCCCCCCGATAGCTCAAGCCGGGTTCCAACCCCAGGTCGAGCAGGCCGGTGACGGTGAACTCCCGTTCCGCGTGGTCGCGGTCGAGCAGGGTGACGGTGTCGCCGATCTCGAAGCCGGTCTGCTCGCTGATGGAGGTCGCCAGAGCGATTTCTTGGTCACCGCTGGGCAAGGACCCCTCGGAAGCGGTGAAGCGTGTCACCTCCTCCACGGTCATCGCCACGGGAGGAAACGTGCCGTAGGCGCGCCCGGCGTCGTCCAGCAACAGTGCGGGACTTTGGCGCACACCGTCGGCCTTCTCGACCTGGGGCAACGCCCGGATCTGGTCGAGTTGCTCGTCGGTGAAGGGCACCGGCTCTTCCCACATGCCGTCCTGGCCCGGCAGAGACTGGACAACGGCGACGGCGTCGACGCGGTGGGCCGAGCCCATCACGGTCTTTTCGTAGCTTCCCTGGAGGGTGTCGGCGAAGACCATGGTGCCCACGATGAACATGACCCCGAGCAGGATCGCCAGTGCGGTGGTGACGTACCGGGAGGCGTGCTGTGTGATCCCGGCCAGTGTGGTGCGCAGCATCGGGTTCAGGCCTCCAGC
>DXDP01000454.1 GCA_019115445.1 Candidatus Nocardiopsis merdipullorum | reverse complement strand
GTGGTGAGTTTGCCTCCGGAGTCAGGGGGCAACTGCACACGGGTGACCTGGTAGCGAGAGCCCTCGTGGTAGATCAGGGCACCCGGGCCGAACTCACGTACCGCCACGAAACGGGGCCGCTGCAGGAAGTCACCATCTTCGAAATGGCTCCGGCGAGTGGGGATGTAGGCGGCCAGGGGCAGTCGTGGGAAGGAGTATCCGGGCAGGAAGCCTTGGGCCGCAAGGTAGCGGTAGGGATTGAAGTCGCTCATCATGGACCGGCTCTCCCGGCTCTCGTTCTTGAGCAACAGGATCTGGGTCTCGGCCTCACGACGGCGGTTGGTGGCCTGGGTGCGGTCACGCTCGGACAGACTGTGATCGAGCACCCGGCGGTTCTGTTCGGCCTGGTCGACCAGTGCGGCCCGGAACAGTTCGCGCCAGCGGGCGAAGGCGGCCTCGAAACGGTGGGGGGCGTTGTGGATGATGCGTTCCAACCAGTCCTCGTCCCACCAAGGCATTTCACTCAGGTCGGGCATGATGTCGCGAAAGACCTCACGGGCAGCAAGGACGGCCCGCTTCTGGGCGCCCTCGTCGAAGATGGCTTCTTGGACTCGGGGCTGCAGAGGAAGGGCGGGTGCGGGAACCCGCTGTTCCTCGTCGTAGGTGACGTCGAGGACCTCGGGGACGGCATGGCCCAGTTTCAGGTCGGTCTCGGCCAACCAGATGGCCTGGAGGTGGGCGATGGCCAGGTCCTCGTTGATCAGGTCCAGGCGTGGCGGCTGCACCACACCGGAGACCATCAGGTGGGAACGGCGGAAGTAGTACTGGTCGTGGCTGTTGCCGGTGGCGCAGTAGGTGATGACCAGGGCGGGTTGTCCGTCCCGGCCGGCGCGGCCACTGCGCTGGGCGTAGTTGGCGGGGGTGGGTGGCACGTTACGCATCATGACGGCGTTGAGATCCTTGATGTCCACCCCCAGTTCCATGGTGGGTGAGCAGTACAGGAGTTTGAGTTCGGCCTCACGGAACTGTTCTTCACGCTTTTGACGGTCATCGGGCAGTACCTGGGCGGTGTGTTCTCGGGCATACAGTCCGCCCAAGGTGTCGGCCGCCCTCAGGTACAGGTCCCGGAAGAACGTGTTGACCTTGGGTCCCTCACCCTTGGTGTAGGTCATGCGTACCGGGTCCGTGGCCCCTTGGAGCCCGTCCCCGGGGCTCCAGAGAATACAGCCGGCGTTCAGCTGGTAGCCGGTCTCGACCTTGGTGTCCCGCCGGTAACGCGGCCCCTGTGGGGGGCCGTCGACCTTGTTGACCAAGCCGTTGTCGGCCAGAACCGTGAGCATGTCGGAGATGATCTTTTCCAGGTCCTGTGCCTTGAGCCCCTTGAACTCGACGTGCCTGCGAGCAAGGTACCTGGCATAACTCGATCTTCCCGACAGGAAAAGACCGTACCGGGATCCACGAGAGGGGCGGGGATAGGCGATCGTCACCCCGGGACGGTCGTTCTTGGTGACCCACCAGGTCTCGAGCAGCCTGCTCTCACTGGACCGTTGTAGGGCCTCGAAGGTGTCGTCGTGGAAGAAAGGGGTGTCGATGGCCAAGGACCAACGCATCTCGTTGAGAAGGACCCGCAAGATCTCCTGGCGGGTGTCGGCCGTGGCGGCCCGTAGTTCGGGGGCGGTGCCCTCCCACAGGTCCTCCTTGGCGGCCACCCAGCCCAGATCGGCATAGCCCACACGCAGCAGCCCGGTCTGTTCGAGGTTGGGCATGGTGACCCGCCATCCACGCTGCAGGTCCAAAAAGAGGCGGGAGGCGATGACCTCACGCAATGCGGTGGCTGCCTGTTTGGCCTGTAGGGGTGGAGTGTCGGCGCCTTTGTTGCTGTAGTCGGCAAGTGCCAGGTTCATTGCCAGCGCCACGTCGGAGGCCAGGGACTCATGGCTGACACCTTCCTCACCGGCTTCGGCCAGGGTCCGGTACAGGCCGGCACGCAACTGAACGACCTGCACGAAGTCGTTGAAGTGTCCGGCCTGGAGCGAGGCGTCCTGACGATCGTCGACGAAGGTGAGCAGTTTGCGGGCCTCCTCGGACAGGGAACCTTCCGGAACCGCGTTGAGGGCGCGGACCACGGTTCCGGAGATCAAGGAGGTGGCCGAGGATCTTCCTTCCTGGCTGAGAGACGCCAGTTGGGTGAAGTCCTTGGAGCCACGTTTGGTCTCGTAACTGACCCCGCAATGCAAACAGAAGTGGAAGGCCCCGGGGACGAAGGCCGTCTCCAGTTCGCCCCGCCCTTCGACCCCGTACACGTCGACGGTGATCGGGCGGGGAAGACGGTCACGCCGATTCTCCCGGACCTGGTACTGGTGGTTCTCGTCCGACTGGATCCACGAGTCGGGCAGGCGACCCTGCCCCAGGACCTCCTCCAAGGTCCGGGGCCAGGGCTTGTCGTCGGACACGAACAGGTAACCGGGGGTGGCGTCGTCCGCACCGCTTTCGATGTCGCGGCGGGCCCGGTAGACCACCCTGTCCGGCTCCTCCTCCCGCCACACCTTCAGGTACTCCTGCCCACAGTCGCGGCAAAAGGCCAGGGGCAGTAGAACGTGTCCGTCGTGACCGGGCCGGTCGATCTGATATTCCCGGGTGAGGTAGCGGGTCTTGGGGGCCTCCAGGGTGGTGTGCATGGTGTCACCCTTGGACAGGAACTGGTGCAAACGGAAAGCGAAGAGCGGACGCCCGTTACCGGGATGTTTGGCCTCCGCACCGGCCTCCAGGGTGTGACGGATCGCTTCGGCGCAACGCTCGGAAGGCACACCGGTGGCCCGTTCCAGCTCCTCGGCGGCGGTTTCCACCGTGGTCGGGCGTTGGCGGACCAGGCGACCGTCGTCGTCCGTGGCCAGGCCGAAGGTGGACTCGATCCAGCGGGCCAGGGGGTCCTGGTACAGATCGTGGTAGGCACGGGGGGCGTCCGGGGTACGTAGGCGTTCGGCCGGGACGGTGACCTCGCCAGGGGCGGTGGCTCGAACCAGGGTCTCGGTGATGACGTTGTCGGCCCTCACCGGGGTGCCGAAGATCTTGGTGGCCACCTCGGCGACCCTGAGGCGTCGCTTCTCGTCGGTGCCCTCGGAAGACATGGTGGCGGAAGTACCCACGCACTGCAGTTCGGGGGCCTGGCAGGCCTGCCGGACGCGACGGATGAGCATGGCCACGTCGGCGCCCTGGCGACCACGGTGGGTGTGCAGTTCGTCGAAGACCAGGAAGTCCAGGCCGGCGGCCATCTTGATCAGGTGTTTGCGCTCGACCGGACGGGTCAGCATCAGCTCCAGCATCACGTAGTTGGTGAGCAGGATGTCCGGGGGGTTCTGGCGGATCCGGCGACGCTCCTCCTCCCCTTCCTGCCCGGTGTAGCGGGCGAAGGTGACCGGTTCGTGGCCCTTGCCGTAGCCGTGCACGAGGAACTTGTTCAATTCTTCGATCTGGCTGTTGGCCAGGGCATTCATCGGGTAGACGATGATGGCGCGCACCCGCTTGCTCTTACGTCCCTGGGACTTTTCGTGATCGCGTTCACGCAGGACCCGGTCGACGATGGGCACGATGTAGCCCAGGGACTTGCCAGAACCGGTGCCGGTGGTCAATACGTAGGACTCACCTGTGCGTGCCGCTTCGACGGCCTGGCGTTGGTGGCGATGGAAGGTGATGCGTTCGCCCTTGCATGTGGTGCTGTCCTCGGTCTTGCCCTTCTGGAAGATGCGGGCGGTTTCCTCATGCAGGAGACCTTCCTGGATCAGTTCGTGCACCGCTCCCCCGGTGTCGAAGAAGGGGTTGAGCGACAACCAAGGGTCCGGCCACTGGTTCTTGGCCTCCAGGTCCTCACGCAGACGATCGGCTATGCAATCGTCGCGGATGACGACGCCGCCTCCGGTGAAGGCGCGATACTCCTGGATGAGTTTGTCGTGGAGGGTGAACACGTCCATGACCCCCAAGGATTTGTCCCGGGGGTGTTCGACGACGGTGTCGTCGAGGAGTTCGGCGGGGGTGAAGACCGGCAGGCGTGAGCGGGGGTCGACGTCCTCCCAGCCTTCGACCTGGCCTTCCTCGTCGACCAAAGGGATCAGGGCCTGGCGGACCTCGGCTGCGTTGGCGGGGCGATCCTCGGGTTTTTTCGCCAGGAGTTGCTCGACGAGGCGGTTGAGCTCGGCCGGGACATCGGCACGCATCAGTCCCAGCGGTGGGATCGGGTGGTGATTGTGTTTGTCACCGAGGGCGAAGAAGGTGGCGTCCTCGAAGGGTGGGCCACCGGTGAGGAGTTCGTAGAGGACACAGCCCAGGGCATACAGGTCTGCGGCGCGGGTGACCGTGGCCCCCTGGAACTGTTCGGGGGCCATGTAGCGGGCGGTACCGACGGTGGTGTCGGTACTGGTGAGTTTGGTCAGGTCGGGGTCGTCGACGATCAGACCCATGCCGAAGTCCAAGACCTTGACCAGACCACCCCGGGTGAGCATGACGTTGGCGGGTTTGAGGTCGCGGTGGACGACCTCTGCGGCGTGGGCGGCGTAGAGGGCGTCGGCGATCTGGGCACCGATGGCAGCGGCCCAGGAAACGGGAAGCTGCGGAACGTCCTTGCTCAGGTCATCGAGGGTGTACCCGTCGAGGAACTCCATGGCCAGGTAGGGCAGGTGGTCGCCGTCGGTGGTGTCCACACCGCCGTCGATCACGGCGGGGATGCGCGGGTGGGTGAGGCGCTCCATGATGCGCACTTCACGGCCGAAGCGTTTGACCGAAGGGGATTGGGGGTCGATGGGGGCACCGGAGCGTCGACGCAGGAGAAGTTTGACGGCCACGAGTGGGGCGGGGTCGTCATCGGTGACCCGGGGATCCTTCCGTGGTCGGGTGTCCTCTGCACGGTGGACCTCACCCATGTTTCCCCGACCGATGGGGCCGATGATACGAAAGCGCTCCGCCACGATCTGTCGATTCATCGCTCCACCCTCACATCTCGACGTTCACACGTGTGCTCCGAGTACATGCTGTTCGCGCCCGTAGAACCGGACAGCAACACCCAAAAGAGCACAGAAAACCAACTCGAACTCTTCATGCATGTTTACAAAGCAAACATACTTCAGCATCGAAATGCTGGCAACTCCCGCGCGGTGGGAGCAAGCTCGCCGAGCGGGGAACGTGCAACCGAGCAACAGCCCGGAGCAGGTATCGCCCACAGCCTCCTCCACGAGGGGACGCCCTGTCCAGGCAAAGAGGTGACATGGGAGACGAACCTGACACCGCACGCCACTCACCTCTTACCAAAACACCCCGTTGTCGTGGACTTCTCCCTCACTTTTGCAGGAAGCGGAAGCTTTCCTTCGCCACGGACCACAAAGCCCCCGAAAGCCGCCTCCACGTCGACAAGGCGCACTGAAACACCCGGTCGCCACCACAGGACCCCGTGACCTCGACCCACTCACGCGTTGGTTGAACAGCCGGCACCAGCACATGGACACAGGCAACACAGAGAAATCTCTATGTTGGCATCGCTTTCATCATTCACCTACGCTGCAAAGAGCCGTGGACGAAACCTCTGTCGAACGAAGGAACCATTCGCCGACAACCCACCGAACACCTCGACCACCACACCCGGAACCATCCCTGAGCGGGCCACACTCGGGCCGCGCTCGAGCTGATAACGAGTGAACAACCCGATCACCATGGGTGATGCCCCTCCAAGGTGAGGGATCTAGGTTGGAGTGAGTACGTACCGGTCGTGCAAGCCTTCCACCCACGTGCCCACAGGCTGCCGAACCATCCCCCCCCACCACGGGCACCCCCACCCC
>DXDP01000453.1 GCA_019115445.1 Candidatus Nocardiopsis merdipullorum | reverse complement strand
AGAGCCGGATCTCGTTGCTGCTGGACGGATCGAGAAAGTCCGGAGAAAAGAACGGGAAACTGATTTTGTAGCCGGTGCAAAAGATCACCAGGTCGGCCTCGACCCGGCTGCCGTCGGTGAAGACGACCTGGTCGTCGTCGAAGTGGTCGATGTTGGGTTTTGGGGTGATCACCCCGTGTGCCAGCCGGTCCAGGATCCGGCTCGACATCGTGGGGTGTGCCTGGGCGAACTTGTGGTCGGGGCGGGGCAGACCGTAGCGCTCCATCGGTCCGGTCGCGGCCGCCATGACACGGCGGGCCAGGGGCCAGCGGACCCAACTCGGGATCCATTCGTGGCCGGCGATCTGGTCGTAGGGACGTCCCCACACGTACTTGGGGATCACGTGCACACCGCGACGTGCCGACAGGTAGGTGGCCTTGGCGTAGTAGGAGGCATCGACCGCGATGTCCATACCGGAGTTGCCCATCCCGACCACGACCACACGTTTGCCGGACAGCTGTGTTTCCTCGACGTAGGAGTGGGAGTGCATCAGTTCGCCGGTGAAGGACTGCGCGCCGGGAAACATCGGCTCGGGAAGCCGTGGGTCCCAATGGTGGCCGTTGGCCACCAGGACCGCGTCGTACCATCTGGTCTTTCCGGTGGAGAGGGTGACTTGGAAGGTTCCGTCGGAGTGGGGTTGGACGTGGGTGACTCCTGTGCGGAACCGGATGCGGTCTGCGAACCCGAAATGGTCGACGTAGTCGGCGAAGTACTGTGCGATCTGGTCGTGGCGGGCAAATTCGGGCAGATGGTCGGGCATCGGGAAGTCACTGAACTCCATCCGCCGGCGGGAGGTGTTGATGTGTAGTGATTTGTAGGCCGCCGACACTCCGTTGCTGTTGCCCCATACCCAGTTGCCACCGACCTGGTCGGACAGCTCGAACGCCTCGACGTCGATGCCTTGCTCTGCCAGGACCTTGACCGCGGCGATGCCCGACGACCCCGCGCCGATCACGCAGACCCTGCCTCTGTTGTTCTGTGGCAACGCACACTCTCCCGGGGTATGACCATCAGCGTGTGACCACTGGTCATATGACCAGTGGTCACACCGTAGGGTGGCCCTGATCGAGCGTCAACCCTCCACCCATGCACAACAAAGGAGAAAACCGATGCCGACACCGACCTGGAATCGCCTACCCGCCGCAAAACGTGATGCGGTGCTGGCGGCGGCCGAGGCCGAGTTCGGCGAACGGGGGTTCAGTGGCGCCAGCCTCAACACGATCTGCCGCAAGGCCGAGATCTCCAAGGGCAGCCTTTTTCAGTACTTCACCGACAAGGCCGACATGTACGCTCACCTGGCCGAGCTGGCCAGTATTCGCATCCGGTCGGCCATGGAGACCGAGGTGGCGCGGCTGCCGGTGCGCACCGATTTTTTCGGGGCTCTGGACGAACTCATCGGGGCCTGGGTCGGGTACTTCTACGATCACCCACGTGACCGTGCTCTGACGGCCGCAACCAACCTCGAACACGATGCACCCGCACGTGCTGCGGTGCGGGCCACGGTCAACCGGCACTACCTGGAGGTACTCACCCCGCTGGTGGACCTGGCCCACGATTCGGGGCAACTGCGCCCGGACACAGACCGTGATGCGCTGATCGCCCTTTTGCTGTTGCTCCTGCCGCACCTTGCTCTGGCCCCTCACGTGCAAGGCCTCGACCCGGTTCTTGGGCTGGAAGAGGGAGAACGCAAGACCGCGATCGACCAGGGACGCCGGATGCTCCGTCTGGTCGTGGCCCCGCTCCGTCAGGAGCAGAGCCCATCCACGGACTGACCGGTTGCCCGTACGGCCCGGCGATATTTCCTTGTTGCGCAAGGAGCAGGAAGGAAAGACTCTCCGGCACGGGAAAGCTCTACTCCCCCATCAGTACTGGCGCAAGCGCAACGCCACCAGCATCGACGGCCTGCCCGGCCTGCGTTTTGCGGACGGCTCCGTGTAGGTCTCCCCTGCCCGAAGGTCAGGGCCTCAGGTGTCTGCCTTGCCGAACAGGGCCCGGAACCGTTCGGCGAAGCGGCCAAAAGCTGCGCGTAGGCGCCCGGCCGGCCGGGCAGGGCGCACCCCGGGACGGATCGCCACGGGTGTGGGGCCTGCAAGTGGTGCAGTGACGGTCAGCCCGGTCGGGGTGCGGTGCAGGCGAAGGGGGCCCACCAAGGCTTGGAGGGGCAGTCGATACAGAACTGCACGGTCGGTGCTTCGCACGAGTACGAGGGTGTCCTCCTGCTGAAGCACCAGGATCTGCCAGGGGTCGACCAGTGGGGCCAGCTCGATCTGGACCACGAGGTTTCCCTCACGACGACCGCTGTCGACCCGGGTCACCGGTTCGGCGGTGAGCTGGGTCCACAGTGCCTCGTCGGCACCTTCGAAGACATCCGTCACACGCATCGGACCACTTCCCCCTATCTTGAGTTCTCCTGGCTCAAGTTTATTGACTCTCCTTCATGGGGGCAAGGGTGTTGTGGGCAACCACTCATGCCGGGCATGGCTCAAAATCAGCCGCAGGAACGCAACGCGAACAGCAGCAGAGCGGTCAACGCGATGGACACCAGCAGCGACGTGCCACAGCCCCAACGGCTGTTGTAGAAGAAGAACACGGGCACCCCTCACCAAACGGAGAGAAAAGACAAAACACAGGGCATCACAGGCCTTCCCGTGCCCGTAGCGACCGAAAACACCGAGCATTTGCAGGCAAGGGGAAGAGCAGAAGCTGACCGGGTCGATCTTGACAAAGACGCACCACGTACGGAAATCTCACTTCACTCTTGATAGGGGATGGGGAGATGCTCCGTGAGTGAAGCTGACCTGGCTCTTGCCCAGCAGGTGCTGAAGGCCCAGCCCTTCAGCACACTGCTCGGTGCCCGCCTGACGGCCTTCGGGGACGGAAAGGCGACGCTGGAGGTGGACATCCGGCAAGACCTGCTCCAGCAGAACGGCTTCGTGCACGGCGGAGTCCTGAGCTATGCGGCCGACAACACGTTGACCTTCGCAGCGGGAACCGTGGTCGGCGCCGGGGTACTCACCACCGGGTTCGCCATCGACTACCTGCGCCCTGCCTTCGGAACGGTGTTGCGTGCCCGCGCCCAGGTTGTCAGGGCCGGTCGTAGCCGTGTGGTGTGCCGCTGCGACCTGCTGGTCGTGGACGACCAAGGCACCGAGACCCTGTGTGCCGTGGCCCAGGGCACGATCGCGGTGTCCGAACCATCGACCAGGCCCTGATCTCGCGGAGGACACGGTACGGACAGGGGGCGCGGTGTCTCGGGCCGGGCGGGCGAAGGTGCTGAACGTACTAGTCTCTGATCGTGCTTATCTGGATCAACGGGCCCAATGGCATCGGTAAGACACAGGTGGCGTTCGAACTACGACACCGAGTCCCCGGCAGCCTCGTCGTTGACCCCGAGCACCTCGGGTTCGGCATCCGCAGGACACTGCCCGAGCCGTTGCGCACCGACTTTCGCGAGCTCCCCCTGTGGCGGGAGGGCACGCTCACCCTGTTGCGGGAAGTGCTCGAACACACCGAAGCGCCGGTGATCGTACCGATGACCGTCCTGGACCCTTCGACGCTGGAGGAGATCCTCGACCCCCTGCGCGCCGACGGTCACCGTGTGGTCCATATGGCCCTGCTGGCCCCCGAGCGGGTTCTACGCCGACGTATCCGTGGCCGTGGGGAATCGGCGCGGGGTTTTGCCGCCCAACAGGCCCGAACGTCACTGGCCGTTCTACGGTCTCCGCGCTTCGAACACCACCTCGACACCGGCGACCTGACCATCGGCACGGTGGCCGAACGCGTCGCCGAACGAGCGGGAGTGCCGACCATCCCCGACCCTGCGGGTCCTCTCAGACGCCGGATGCGGCGCCTGGGTGTCCACCTGCGCCACATTCGGTTCGATTAGCCCCTCACCCACCATCTTGCGATACGGCAGTACAACAGCCCTGCCGATCGGTCCTCGCGGTCGAGAGGACGGAACTGCTCGGTCAGTCCCAGGTCGTGGAACTCGCTCCGATGTACAGCAGTTCCGGAGCGAACCGAAGCCCCTGTTCGTCCCCGCGCAGCGATCCCCAATTGAACACCCGACCAGGGTGGTCGAACAGCAGCGATGAGGCCGCCTCACGGGCCAGTTCGGTCGCCTCCCGTGCCAGAGCACTGTCCGGGATCCACGGCGCCCGTGATCGTCTCGCTCATGATCTTTTGCCCTGCTTCCTTGTCTCGTAGGCCTTACTTTCCAGGAACGCGGGGGCGCCTACCACGACGTCGGGACCCACGTCAGGCCGGGCGGGCGAAGGTGATGATCTCTGCGCTCTTCTCGGTGAGAGGACTGCGGTCCCAGTACCCGTACTGCGCACTTACTCGTAGGCTCGCCTCGACCAGGAAACCATTGACGGTCTCGGCGTCGGGGAAGCGTAGCGTGCTGCGGCTGACCTGGGGTTCGTCCCAATCCTCGACGCTGTAGTCGGAGGTGAAGGTGACCAGGTCTCCTTGTACCTCACGTAGGCGGTGCACGCAGGTGGCCCTGCGCCCTTCGGGGCCGTCCACCGTGCGCACCCGTTCGGGTGACCAGGCCTCCCATCCCCGTACGGCCGGGTTGCGGGTCTCGAACACGAACCGGCCGTCCTCGGACAGGAGCCGCCGTATCGACGCCAGATTGGCGCGCAGTTCCTCATCGGTGGTGAACACCTGGAAGGCATGCCCGGACATGACGATCAGGTCGAACGTGCCCTTCTCCAGTGGTTCGGTTTCCCCGTCGTAGGGGCCTTCGACCAGATCACCGAGAATCCACTCGACGTCGTCACGGTCGCGGCGGCCCACCTCCAACATCGCCTCGGCCGGATCCAACCCGACCAGACGCCCGGTGTGCCCACGCTCGCGGGCCACCCGGTGGAGTTTGCCCGTCCCGCACCCCACGTCCAGGACGGAGTCGGCCTGCATCACCAGGTCGATGTAGAAGTCGTTCTGGGGCGAGACGTTCCAATGGTTGAAGTAGTCGTAGAGTTCGGCAAGCTCCGTGCGGGAGAAGTGTCGATCGACCATCCGGTCATTGTGGAGTGCCTGTGGGCCGTTGTCACCGGATTTTCTACCGGGGCGGACGTTCGGGGACGGCATCAACGCAGGTGGGCGGTTCCACTCCGGGACGAGAGCCCGGGCACGAGCAGGGAGGGTCCCGGAGGCAATCAGTAGTTCGGCTCGGTCGCCCCATACTGGAGGTAATGCGCTTTCCACGACGGGTCGTCGGGGTGCTTGGGCATTCAGCAGCACCTGGTCAGGCACGTCGAACAGCCCGCCCAGGCCACCGGAATCGTACTGGTCCATTTCGCGAAGACCACCCCATGCGGCCAAACGTTCTGCCGCTGCGATCCGCGAGCGAGGGGGCCATGGCGTCAGAGGCGTGCCCGCAGGATCGGCACGCCCGGGCCGTCGAGTTGGTTGAGGTAGGGCGCGCGGCCGGCCATGCTCATCGTCAGAGCGAGGGTCGAACCGGTGACCAGAGGGCCGGTGCCGGTGGCGAACGGCCCGTCGTCGGCCCGTAGCTGGAGGCCGGCTACGTGAGTGCGGCCGGGAACGGTGAAGTCGCGTCGGGAGAAGAAGTCGGCCACGGGTGTCAGTGCGTCGACGCTCGGTGTCCGAGACAGCCCCAGCGGACTGCGGATGTCCTGGGCGTGCACGACGACCTCACCCAACCAGGCGGGGGTGTCCCCCGAGGGGGCGGTGGTGCTGGTGAGGATTGCCCGGAACCGGTCGAGCGTCTCGGCGGGGGTGCTGCCGCGATACTCGGCCAACCGGCGCTGGTTGTGCACGTCCGGGCGGAACCGCGCGCCGAGCATGCTGCGCAGCCACTGCCATCCGTTCACGCTCGCGGCGGCGGTGAGGTGGGCGACGACCTGCTCGACGTCCCAGTCCGCGCACAAGGTGTCGTGTCGCCATTGTTCTGCGCTGAGGCTCGACAGGTCTTCGGCCAGTGCGGCCCGCTCGGTGTGGACAAGTGCCCACAGGTGATCGTCTCGCGATCTCGCCATCCCTCGATCCTTTCTCCTGGTTGATCTACTGGGTAGACCTGTTCCCTCCTCCGTACTCATCGCCCCACGGTCATCGAAAATGCTGCCGGGGCCCTGAGCTGTGCGCGCGAAGAGCGGGCGAAACTCGGTGGTGTTCGCCGTGGAGAACAGGCAGGATCTCGCACATGGTTTCGATGTTGCAGAACGTGGCGATCGACTGTGCGGATGCCTACGAGCTGGCTCGCTTCCGGAGCAATGTGACGGGCCGTCCCCTACATCCGGGGAGCAAACCGGGCGCACAGGAGACACAGGTGCAGATGGTGAAGGGACCAATGCTGCACTTCAACCAGGTGCCCGAGCCCAAGACGATCAAGAACCGGGTCCACTTGTGCTTGCGCCCCAAGACCTCGCGTGATCAGGAGGTGGACCGGTTGCTGGGCTTGGGTGCCATCTTTGTCGCCGATCATCGGAACCCCGATGGTTCGGGCTGGGTGATCCTTGCCGATCCCGAAGGCAACGAATTCTGCGTTCTGCGCAGCAAGTCCGACCGGGCCGCCATGCACACCTGACGCTCAGGCGCCGTGTTCGGGATGGTGTAACGGCTTCCGCGTCTGCGCAGGTGGGTGCGGTTCTTCTGTGAGGAGTACCCGACCGTGCCAATGGGCGGCCCCACCGCGGGTGGATGGTGCCGCCGATTCGCACGGGCTCTGGGTCTCGTCCGAGGGAGTACGTCACCGCTTCGGGCACTGTGTACGGGCTCCTTCTTCCTGGGCTTTGCTCGTTGGGTTATTTTCTCGCTGTATTGTCCAGTCCTCTAGTACTCTTTTCGTCGAGACCCTCGACACAGGAGCTTCTTTGCGCGAAATCAT
>DXDP01000452.1 GCA_019115445.1 Candidatus Nocardiopsis merdipullorum | reverse complement strand
GTTCGACCTCTCCTTGGCCGACCCCGACTTCCCCGCCGACAAGGCGGACGCCGCGGCGGACACCCTGCGGACCGCGTTGCGCGATCTCGGCTACGGGGAGTACGTCGCCGGGGCCTGAGCGGCGGCGCTGCCCCGCCCCGGGTGACTTGCGCTGCCGGTGTGGTCCACTCCGCCAGCGCACCGCGAGGGGCCGCGTACAAACCCGCAGCGCACCCCGGAGGGGGCGGGGCCGGTGAGAGCTGGAGACGAGACTTGAACTCGCAACCGCCCGGTGAAAATGCCCCGGATTGGCTGCTCCGTTCCCGCTCGAGAGTTCCTTACGATGCAGGTCATGGCACCGGTGTCAGAGCCCATAATGCGAGAAGTTCCGTCTGTTGCTTCCTGTTTTCGATGGGTAAACGATGGGCACCGGCACGGACGGAGATCAACTCCGCGCACGGCGCTAAACACCGCACAGTCACAGTCACCAACACCGCAACCGTGGGCACAAGCCCCACACTCCCCCTCCCCACACAAGGGGTTTTTCAATACGTGGAGAGGGAATGGACCTAAGCCGTGGAGTGTCCGAGGGGTGGGGGTACGGGGTCGGCGGCCACCCCTTGCATCCCCAGACCCGTACATGCTCCGAGCATGTAAGCCGTGGGGACTTCCATCGGGGGGGGTACGGGGTCCGGCCCCACCCCTGTGGCAGGCGCCCTGTGTGTGTAACGGATCTACGCCGAGGAGTGTCCTGGTCGGTGGGTACGGGGTGCCCCGCCATACGTATGGGACGACCCCGGCGGGAAACGGAGAAGGAATACCGCCGGGGTCGCTGGTCCGCTGGGCCAAGGAGGGGAAAACTCCCAGCGGGGCATGTGGGGTCACGCCGTGAGGAACGGGTGACGTGTTGGGGTCTCGCCGGTGGGCATGGTGTCGACAGTGAACGCGCCGCCCTTGTCCCCGGCGCACAGGGATTGCAGCACCTCGATCTCGGACGGCCATAGGTTGAAACCTGTCCGCTGCCGGGTGTCGGTCGCCACCTGGAACGGGCCAGCAGTTACTTGCTGTATGCCTCCAGCGCCGGCCTCGGCCCATCGTTGGACAGCGCCGGCCAAGATCAGTTTGGCCTCGGCGCGGGCGGCGGTGTTGTCCTCCTCGGCCAGACACGGTGCGACCCTGAGTGCTCGGGCGTTGGCGCCCGCCACCAGCGTGGCCACGAGCTCGTGTGACTGCACGCTGGTGGGCAGGTCCGCGGTGTTGAGGATCATTACGCCGCGGGCGCGGTGACCATGAACGAACCGATGCGATCCGCGTGGACTGCTGCCCAGCCGATGCGCCAGGTGGCGCGGAGCATGATCGAGTCACTGTCGAACGCGGCATGTTCGCTCGAGGCGACGTTAACGGTGCTGGTCGCGGACACGATTGCGGTGCGGTCGACGACCAGGCCGGTGCCCTCGGCAAGTGCTGCGGTCACGCGGACGGGGATTCCCATCAGCAGGGGCTGGGCGTCGGTCGCTCCAACTCCCAGCAGGGAGGTTGCCGCGCCTTCGCCGGTCTTGACCTTGCGGACTTCGGCCCACGCGGAAGGGCTGAGCAGGATCGAGGTGGGCTGGGCCCCGTTGGCCTGTAGCTGGGCCACGAGGTCCACGAGACTGTCGAGGCTGCCGGTGACGGGATCACCCGCGACGATGCCGGGCACGTTGGTCAGCCCGGTGCTGGCATCACTGGTGGTGCCGCTGATGAACAGCTCGTCGGCCTTGCGGGTGATGGCGCGGCCGGCCGATGCTGCGAGCACCTGCGACACGTTCGGCTGTGACCACTGTTCGAAGCTGAGCTTGTGGAGCTGCCCGATTTTCGCGGTGCGCACGACGACCTCACCAAGTGTGGCGTCGGCCTCGTCAATCGGTGCGCCCTCGGCGACGACGGCGGCCGTGTCGTCTGCGACGGTCGCAACCCTGAGCGCCGGTTCATCACCCAGAATGGTTCCGCTGACGGTGCTGTTATCGAGGATCAGCGCGCCGGGTAGAACGTCCTGCGCTGCGAACACGTGAGTGTCGGGAGACCAGGCGGATGCGCTGGTGCTGGTGGTCTGAATAGCCACAATGTTTCCTTTCGGACAGGTAGCACAAAGGCCACCGGGAACTGTTGATGTTCGTCGGTGGCCCCCTGGGCCCATCCGCGTTCCCCCTGGGGAATCGTCCCGCTGGGGCGGGCACCCGGCCCGGCATCCCAGCGTTGAGGCTGAGTATACCGGGCCGGGTATCAGGTTTCTATGCCTTGAACGCGTCCTCCCAGCTACGCGTACCGCGGGGGTTGGTGACGTTCCCCTCCTTCGGGACGTGCATCATGTTGCTCCGGTACTTCTCGAGCCCCAGGGTCACAATGGCGTGATCGGCGGCTTGCTGGACCTTGTCGGCGTCAATGTTGCCGTCGTCGTCGAGCATGCTGGCGACGTCGTGGCCGGCGGCCCACAGTCCGGCGGGCTTGGCGAGGGTGCCGGACAGTAGTCGTTCTATGGCGTCCTTCTGCATGTCCTCGAGCTTGGCGGCGAGCTGGTCCCGGTCGGTCTCGGTCTCTCGCAGGCGGCGCCTGTATTTCGCAGCTTCGGCGTTCTTGGTCTCGTCGGGCTGCTGCTCGAGCTGGTCGACCTCGGGGGTGTCCGTCTCCTGGACATCCTCGGGCATGCTCTCGGTGTTGTCGGCCATGGTTAGTCCTCCTTCTGGATTGGTCCGGCGGCGATCTGCCGCGCAGCGGATCGGTGATGTTCGCGCCACTGGTCGGCTTCAGACATGCGTTCCACAGATGGGGCGAGAATGTCGCCGGCCAGGGTGGCAAGCGCTATGGCGACGATGTGGACCACCTCGTCGCGGGTATAGGTGTCGAGGTGGTCTTGGATGAGTCGCTGGGCGTCGTCTCGGGACTCGACGGCTGCGAGGTTGAGGGCGAGCAGTCGGCCAGTGGTGTTGAACATGGTGTCTCCTTCTCTTCGAGGCAGTCAGCAATCGCGTTGGCGAGGTCCAGGGCGGTCCGCTCGCTGAGGAACGTGAATCGGTCCCCGAGGTCGAGGCGTACCCCCTCGCGGGAGGGGCGGACCTTGAGCCGCATCTCTTGGGCCGGGGTTTTCAACACGGCGTAAAAGCGGGTCATTCGATCTCCTTATTCGTGCGGATGGGGCGACCCTGAATGTCGTACGAAATGCCGGCCCAGATTCCGGCGCGATCCTTAGGGCGGGCATTGGAGGCGTACTCGTGGCACGCGGCCTTAAGCGGGCAGGTCGCGCAGATCGCCTGGGCGGCCTTGACTCGGGCGGCGTGAACGTCGTCCGGCTCCCGCTCATCGCGCGGATCGAAAAATCTCCACAAGCCGTGACAGGCGGCACCGTCCCACAAGTCGTGGTCGGCCAGGAGCGCGGCGAGAGGGCTCATGCCGCCTCACGGACCTTGACGTACTTCCCGCCCTCATCGACGGTCACAACGCCTTCGTCTACGAACGCGGCGAGGATCTCCTCTGTCTTCTCCCGGTGGGGCTTAGGGACGGACTGCGCGACGACGTTGGCGGTCATCCCGAAGGCTGCGCTCAGTGATCCAAGGACAGCTTCACGTGCTTCCGACCGGGGCACGCTCGGCAGTTCTGCTGGGGCACTCGGTGCCGGAGAATCCCCCAAAGGTGCCAAAGATTCCCACTCACGTGTATGGGCACCTTTGGCATCTTTGCTGGTCATCAAAGATTCCGCTTCAACGTGCTCGAGGGGCGGCACCTTTGAATCATCGATGCCTGACGAGTCGAGAGTCCACACCCAGCCGACTCCGGACCCGCCTGCCTTACGGGTCGCGACACCGATCTTTTTCCGTGACTTCTTGACGGCGTTGTCACTCAGTCCGGCCGCCCTGGTCGCCTTGAGAACTTCCCCTGCCGGGGCTGAGCCGCCCTGCGAGATCAAGAAGTCTGTGACCACAGCCTCGACTTCAGAACGATCATCGGTCCCGTCCTGGTCCCCGGCGAGGAGATCTCGGGCGTCACGGGGCTGATGCACGGTTAGGTGACAGGGTTAGTCACGCGGCCTGAGGGGCCTCGAGGGTCATGATTGTTTCGAATTCGACGGGGGTCAATCTGCCGAGGCGCTCCTGTCGTCTACGGCGGTGATAGGTCCG
>DXDP01000451.1 GCA_019115445.1 Candidatus Nocardiopsis merdipullorum | reverse complement strand
CAACGACCCCACACCGAACGAGGAAAGCGGCGGTGACCGCGAAGGCACAGGGACCGACCCTTCCCCCTCAACCGGCGGGCCCGACGGGGGCGACGCTCCGGGCAGCCCACCCACCAGCGGCGCCGACATCCCGACCCTGCCTCGTGACGACGCCGACCTGCCACAAGTTGTCCCCGGCGAGGACGAGCCGGCCGAACTTCCGCTGGTGAGCCCGAGCCAGGACGACGAACTCGACGAGGCGGAGATCGCCGCGGACGCCGGGGACATGGCCCCGTCCTCCGCACCGGCGATCCTGCTCGCGGCCTTGCTCCTCGCTCTGCTGCTGGCGGCACCGCTGGCACCTTCACGGCGTGTCCGGCTCGCCAGCAGATACCAGGGGAAGCGACGCAAGACCCGTCCCTGATCGGCCTTCCCACATCCCTTCGTCATAGGCTTCCATCCATGACTATCCCGCTGGTGACCGACGACCTGGCCGCCGACCTCGCCGAACGAGTTCTGGATCTTGCCGAGTCAGCGCACCGCGAGGACGGCGTCGCTCCGCTGTCCGAGCACACGGTGCTGCGTGTACGGCACGGCTCCCCGGACGGAAGCAGTAGGTTCCACGTACTCACCGACGGCGACCGGGTCGTCGGTTTCGGGTTCGTCGAACGTGTCAGTGGCGAACCCGACTCCGGAGAGATCGTGGTCGACCCTGCGCATCGGGGGCGGGGTCACGGGGCCGCCCTGCTGCGTTCCTTGCGTGAGGACGCAAGCCCCGATGGTGTACGAGTGTGGGCACACGGCCGTACCGAGGCCGCCGTGGCTCTGGTCGAGGGCGCGGGGTGGCGGACGGTGCGTGAACTCCACAAGATGCGGATGCCCCTTCGGGACATCACCGCGGACGAACCGGGTGGGCCCTGGACCGCTCCCGAACTGCCCGAGACACGTCTGCGGCCCGAGATCGCCGCCAAAGTGGAGATTCGGCCGTTCGTCGTCGGTTCCGACGAGGACCGGTGGCTGGCCACGAATGCGCGAGCGTTCGCCGACCACCCCGAACAGGGGCAGCTCACCCTCGACGACCTGTTGCAGCGTGAGGCCGAGGACTGGTTCGACCCGCACGGCTTCTTTCTGGCCGTGGCCAAGGACGGCACGGTCGCCGGGTTCCACTGGACCAAGGTCCATTCCGACGGTGCCGGGCTCACCGACGGCCAACCGGTCGGTGAGGTCTACGTGGTGGGTGTGGACCCCGACTGGCAGGGCACCGGCCTGGGCAAGGCCCTGACCCTGGCCGGTCTGCATCACCTGCAGGACGCAGGCCTGCCGTGGGTCCACCTGTACGTGGACGGCGACAATCGGGCCGCGGTGGGGTTGTACGAGGCGCTCGGTTTCGCCCTGTGGGACACCGACGTGATGTACGCACCCGCCTGACCTGGATTTTCGATGAGTGTGAGTGACGCACATATACGTGTGCGTCCTCACATTTACCGACAAAACGCCTTACCGCCATGAAGGTTCGATACGCCGTTCACCTGGCGTTCACCTTCCCAGAGGCAATTGGTCACTTCCGACACTTACCTTCACATGCGGCGCGGCACGGCCCATGCGGTGTGCCCGAGTGACCACCATGGTCTCGACAAAGACGTCTCGCACTCCTTTTTCGAACCGGAGACAGCCCATGAAGACCACGGACGCGACCGAGGCGGTACCACCGTCTCGGGGCAAGCGCCGGATCGGCGACGTGATCTTCGCCGAGGTCGCCCGAGGCTCGGGCATCCTCATCCTGGTGATCCTCGCCGGAGTGGCCGCTTTCCTGATCCTTCAGGCCTGGCCATCACTCTCGGCCAACACGGTGAACTTCCTGACCACACAGGAGTGGGACGCCAACGTCCGCGAAAACCCGACCTTCGGTGTGGCCGCCCTCGCCTTCGGCACCGTCCTGGCCGCCGCGATCGCTCTTCTCCTGGCCACCCCGGTGGCGATCGGTATCTCACTGTTCATCGTCTACTACGCACCTCGACAGCTCGCCGCGTTCCTCGGCTACCTCGTCGATCTGCTCGCTGCGATCCCCAGCGTGGTCTACGGACTCTGGGGTATCGGGTTCCTCGCTCCCCAGCTGGTACCGGTCTACGAGGGGATCTCTCGCTACCTGGGATGGATCCCGCTCTTCTCCGGACCACCCTCCACCTCCGGCCGGACCATCCTGACCGCCGGTATCGTCCTGGCGGTCATGATCTTGCCCATCATCACCTCGATCTCCCGCGACGTCTTCCACCAGGTGCCCCAGGGCCACCAGGAGGCCGCCCTGGCCATGGGCTCGACCCGTTGGGAGATGATCCGGTTGGCGGTCCTGCCCTTCGGCAAGTCCGGTGTGGTTGGTGGAGCCATGCTCGGCATGGGGCGCGCGTTGGGCGAGACCATGGCGGTGGCCATGATCCTCTCCCCCTCCTTGAAGATCTCCTGGGACCTGCTCCAGAGCGGTAATCAAACCATCGCCGGGCACATCGCGCTCCAATACCCCGAGGCCACCGGATACGGCGTGTCCGCACTGATCGCAGCCGGTTTGATCCTTTTCGCGATCACCCTGATCGTCAACATGGCGGCCCGCTACGTCGTGTCGCGGGGAACCAAGGAGGCCTGATGAGCACGACGACCACGCAGGCCCCCGATCCTTCTGTGGGCACGAGCATGTCCGTTCTTCACCACGGCTCCTTGCCGAGGCACTTTTCCGCCATCCTGCTGGCCGCCTCCGCGGCCGTGGTGGCCACTGTCCTTCTGATCTTCTCCTCCTTCGGTTTCGTCCTGTGGGCGCTGCTCACCGCCGTCGCCTACATCGCGATCCTCATGACCGCGTCCCTGCGGGTCGAAGGGGGACGCAAGGCCACCGACCGTTTGGTCACCGCACTGGTCCACAGCTGCTTCCTTCTTGCGGTCCTGCCGCTCGTGTCCGTGCTGTGGACGGTCGCGCAGTACGGCGTGGTCCGGTTCGGCCCCTACTTCCTGACCGTGTCGATGAACGGTGTCCTGCCGAGCATGGACGCCGGCGGTGTCCACCACGCGATCGTCGGCACCCTTGCCATCACCGGCATGGCCACGCTCATCTCCGTGCCCGTGGGTGTGCTGGCCGCTGTGTACCTGGTCGAGTACGCCAAGGGACGGTTGAAGAAGGTGATCACCTTCTTCGTCGACGTCATGACCGGTATCCCGTCCATCGTCGCGGGACTGTTCGTGGTCGCGCTGTGGATCATGCTGTTCGGCCCCGGACACCTCAACGGTGCCGCCGGTGCACTCTCCCTGACGGTGCTGATGATCCCCGTCGTGGTCCGTTCCAGCGAGGAGATGCTGCGCCTGGTGCCCCTCGAACTCCGAGAGGCCTCCTACGCCTTGGGGGTGCCCAAGTGGCGCACCATCACCAAGGTGGTCCTGCCCACCTCCGCGGGTGGGCTGATCACCGGAATCATGCTTGCCATCGCGCGCGTTATCGGAGAGACGGCACCACTCGTGCTCACAGCGGGTTCGTCGGCCGTGTCCGTCAACTGGAACCTGTTCGACGGGCAGATGATGAACCTCCCCGTCTTCATCTACTCGCAGGTGCGCATGGGCGGAGCAGTGAACTACGAACGGGCCTGGGCCGCGGCGTTGACCCTCATCCTGGTGGTCATGCTGTTGTTCTTCCTGGCCCGCATGATCGGCCGCCTGATCGCTCCGAAGACCCGCTGACCCACCGATTACGAGGAACAACCAGTGGCGAAACGAATCGACGTCTCCGGACTTCACGTCTACTACGGTGATTTTCTGGCCGTGGAGGATGTGACGATGACCATCGAGCCCCGGTCCGTGACGGCGTTCATCGGCTCGTCCGGCTGCGGCAAGTCCACCTTCCTGCGCACGCTCAACCGGATGCACGAGGTCACCCCCGGCGCCCACGCCCAGGGCAAGGTCCTCCTCGACGACCTGGACATCTACGGCCCCGACGTGGACCCGGTCATGGTCCGCAGTGAGATCGGCATGGTCTTCCAGAAGGCCAACCCGTTTCCCACCATGTCGATCTACGACAACATCATCGCCGGCGCCAAGCTCAACAACAAACGCATGAGCAAGTCCGATGCCGATGACCTGGTCGAGGAGTCTCTGCGTGGCGCCAACTTGTGGGAAGAGGTCAAGGACCGGCTCGACAAGCCCGGTGCGGGTCTGTCAGGTGGTCAACAACAGCGCCTGTGCATCGCCCGCGCCACCGCGGTCAAGCCCTCCGTGCTCCTCATGGACGAGCCCTGCTCGGCGTTGGACCCCATCTCCACGCTCGCGATCGAGGACCTCATCCACAAGATGAAGGAGAACTACACGATCGTGATCGTCACCCACAACATGCAGCAGGCCGCGCGTGTGTCCGACCGGACCGCGTTCTTCAACCTGTCCGCCCCCGGCAAACCCGGCAGGCTCATCGAGATGGGCGAGACCAACCAGATCTTCACCCGTCCCGAGAAGAAGGAGACGGAGAACTATATCACCGGGCGGTTCGGCTGACGCCGAGGAAGACCGGCGATGAACATGAGGCGGTTCGGCTGACACCGCGGAAAGAAAAGCGCTGGTGAGTTCGATCGCCCAGTATTTCCCCGACCGGTCGGTCAACCGAGCAGAGCAACAGTGGTCCGGCGCAGTCCACTCGTTCACCACGGTCTTCTCCAAGGTGTACCGTGCCGCCTCTTCCCCACCCTTCCATCCCCGTGATCTTGTACCTGTGGTCATGCTCGGCGCCCGAAAATGACTACAGGTACAAGACCAGAGGGGAACCGAAGTGGGGACCTGGAGTCCCGAGTTGGGCAGCCCCGTCACCCTCACCGCGGAGATCGCCGCCGCTGCCGCCCCGGTGGGTGCGGTGGCCGGGGTACGGTGGCGGGCCCGATGGGGCACGCACCGTTCACCCTGGGTGGGAGCGGTTTCCGGTCGAAAGACCACTTGAAGGACGACTCCGGCCCCGGGTGTTCACGCAGGTCGTGTGGACACCCGGGGCCGGGGGTCTTCGGTGGGCCGAGTCGATCAGCCGTGCTTGACCACTATGGCCTCGACGG
>DXDP01000450.1 GCA_019115445.1 Candidatus Nocardiopsis merdipullorum | reverse complement strand
CTGGGACGGGCGCTGCCACGGCCCCTGGGTGATCACCACGGTGAACAGGGCGGCCACCAAAGCCACGACCGCGGCGTACTCCAGCACGGCACCACCTTGCTCACCCGGGGCAAGGGTGCGTGGCCGTGGTGCCCGGGGCAAAGGCGCGCCGCTCATGGGGCCGGCCCCGTGGGTGGGTGTGTACGGAGGGTCATGCCTTCAGCTTCGGCCAGGTGCGCAAGGTCGGACAAGCCCCACCCCCGCAGGCTGTGGACAGCCGGCCCGGCCCCACCGACGCCCCGCCGCCGAGCGGGGTGGTTCAGAGCATCCGTCCCGGGCCCGCCGACACGTGGATGTGGTCCACGTGTCCCTGGGTGTTGTCCGCAGTGGTGCCGTGGGGCCGTCCCACCTGGTCGGGGAAGGACCCCACCGAGTCGACGTCGATGTTCCAGATCGTGCGGTTGTAGATGAGGCCCTTGACCCCGAGCTCCGAGGCGTTCTGGATCAGCCAGTTGGCCACCACCAGCGCGTTCTGGTGCATTTCGTCGGTGGGTACCCCACCGATCTCGGTGACCATGTAGTCCACAGCGTGCCCCCTGCCGTGGTCACCGGGGTCCAGGTGTCGGTACCCACCGGCGTTGAGGTAGAACTTGCCGAATTCTTCGTTGAGGATCTCGTGCACCGAGCACATGATCGGGTGCACCTGGCCCAGGGAAGCACAGTCGGTCACCGCACCGCCCGCGAAGACCACCGCTTTGGGGTTGAAGGCGTACTCGCCCTCCTGGTCGATCAGGTTCACGTCGATCATGTTGCGTGCGGTGGCGATGTCGTCGATGGCGTTGCCCTCGCAGGAGAAGCCGTTTCCGGAGTTCTGGCACTGGGTGGGCCCGTGCACGATCGCGATGGCCGAGGCGTTGCCGACGGTCGTGGCGGTTTCGTCCTCGCCGTCGCACACCACGTCGTTCCAGGCCCGTGAGCCGTCCTCCTCCAGTTCCTTCTGGCACAGGGCGCCCCGTACCTCCACCCGCACGATGTTGCCGTTGCGGCCCAGACTGTTGTCACTGGCGCGCAGATCGGTCAGGACGGCCCCGTTGGCGCGCGCGTACTCCTCGGCGCGTGACCGTGCGGCGTCCTCGTCGAAGACGGGCATGGGAAAGACCCCGTTGACCAGGTCCTCGGCCGCGGAGTCCTGGATGGCGCCGACGGCGGCCAGCGCGGTGGCGTCGGCGGCCGTTTGGGCCTGCGAGCGCATGTCGTTGGCGGCACCGACCCGGACGAAGAGCACGGTGAGGGCGAGCATGGCCAGGGTGAGTGCGAACAGCAACAGGATGCCGGCCTGCCCGTCGTCGTCACGGCCCATCAGGCGGCGCGGTCGTGATCGGCGTTCTGTGTGGAGGAAGGTCCGTGGCTGTCCCATGTGGGGGTCCTCGTCCAGGGGTCGGGGGGAACGACCCGGGGGGTGATGCGAACGGCGGACCGAGGCAAAAGCCCGCCCGGGGCAGGATATCGGCAGACCTTCATCAGCGGTAGAGAGCCTGTGGATACAGCAGCGCCGGATTTTGTACTTCCCGTGGGGAAGGTGTGATTCATGTGGTTTTGGTGAGGAGTCGGGCGCGTGTGTCGGACATTCTGCGGAAGGTCCCGAATCTCACTGGTGAGCGCAAATAGTATTGCTGGGCACAACCTCCTCCCCGCATCCACGGACCGTCCATCACGCAGCAACTGGAAAGCGAGCACATGGGTGCCCGAAAGGCGATGACTCCGGCAGAACAGGACAATCTTCTCCGCGGGGTCACTGGCCAACTGTTGGCGTCGGCCCCCACCGACTGGATCAAACTTCGGCTCGTACACGCAGCCCTGGTCGATTTCTCGGCAGTGCGTTTCGAAACGATGTTCGCCCGGGGCCGCACAGAACACCGACTACCACCCCGAACGATCCTGCGTGAACTCACCACCTTGCGCGAAGGCATGTACCTGGAGGGCAGAGGCACCTGGTACACCCTCCACCTGGAGATCGGCCGCTCCGGTGCCTACACGGTCCGCTACGACTACGACGGCGAACCCCACTTCACCCAACCCCGCACGGACCTGAGCCACGCCCTGGACCACGCCCACTTCCCCCGCACAGACGAACACGTCCCGGACTGGCTACGCCTCAAACTCATGGGCGCCGAGGAGGAAACCCCCGGGAAAACCCTTGCGGCGCGGCACGACCCCGGCCCGCCGGAACCACCCACCCCGGGCGTCGAATGGGCGGCAGAAGTGGACCCCGACCGACTACGAAAGAGCAACATCACCCCCGGGGCCATGACCCCCGAGGAGACGATGGACACCATCCGAGAGATCGCCGATCACGTCTTCCGGGCCCTGGAACCCAAAGGCCCGTGGAGGGGCATCCACATCGACCACAAAGAGGTCGTGGGCAAGACCGACACCCGCCTCACCGTGGACTGGGCCCACACCGGCCCCGAACCGGAGTGGCTCCCCCCGGAGGCCGACCGGCTCCTGAACAAACTACGTACCGGCATGTACCAACACGACCAAGGCACTTGGTTCCGGGCCAACTTCCGTATCGAGGAATCCGGGGAGATCGGTATCGAGTTCGACCAGAAGAACCCTCCCGGTTTCGACCAGGACATCGATCCCCGCTGCTACCTGTGGGACGTGTACCGCTTCCCCCGCAGCTCCGACCACATCCCCGACTGGCTGCTGGAACGCCTCGGCCGGGCCCAACGCATGAACAAGGCGGAACGAGTCCCACCCCGGCTCGTGTGAGCTCAGGTGTACATGCGCCGCCACAACGCCGGCAGCACCCGTACATCGGCCACGGTCACCCGCAGATCCCCCGACCGCAAAGGCACCACGGTCGCCGAACGCACGACCGAACCGTGGCTCCACCGCCGCGACGTACCACCGAGGATCCTCGGTGCGTTCAACTGCTCCAACGCCCCGGGCGGGCCCACCAGGAGCCGCACCTGCCAGGAACCACGCACCGGGTCCCCACCCCCACGATCCTGCGCATGGAGCAACGACACCGTGCCGATCAGGCGCGCACGCGCGTCGTGGCGGCGCGGCCGGGGCAGTTTGAGGAGTTCACGGTGCCCACCCGAGGAACTGTTGAGGGCCGAACCGATCGCCACCGAGGCAGACTCACCCGACACACCCGCCCCCTCCGTGCCACCGGCACCCTGGGAGACCTCACGCCCGGGAACCCCGTGCAGCGGGAAACGTTGCCCGGCACCGACACCGCGCACCACTTCCACCGCATACTCCGCACCCGCCGGCAGCGGACCGTCCAAACGCACGTCGAAGGTGATCCGGTCCCCGTAGCGGCCGCTGGGGCGTACCCGTACCGAGTCCACGCCCAGCGTGGGTGGTGTGGGTGTGGTGGTCACCCCGAGCCGGTCGTTGATCGTGTAGTAGGGCTGTACGCGAGACCCGCACGCTCTTTGGGGAACCACGTCCACCGACGGGTACTCGATGATCTTCTTGTAGCCGGCGACCCCCGCCAGGTGGCGCCCCACGGTGCACTCGGTGCCGTCGGACAACACCAACACCAGCTCCCACTTTTCGCTCTCCCCGTGTCTGCCGTGCACGAGCACCGCCGGGTCCACGACCGAGGTGAACTCACCTCCGGCGGACACCGGTGCGGAAAATTCCCGCACGGTCCGGGGGGAACTGCGCAGACGCAGCGCCAAACGGGCGCGCGCGTCGGCGTCGTCGTGTGCCAGCACGTGTCCTTGCACGGTGATGAGCTCGCCGGTGACCTTCACGTGTTCGATCTCGGCGTGGGCAGGGGAGCAGCGTACGTGCAGCTGCAGACGCCCCTTGGCGGAGCGGGTCGGCAGGATCAGCGCCAGGTGCTTGGTGTGGGCCGGTTCCAACGGGTACCCGCTCTGGTGGATCTCCACATCCTCCACCGGCGTGCTCTGTTCACCTTCTGGCCCCACGTCCACCCGTTGGACCTGCCAGGTGCGGGGCGCCAGGTGTTCTCGCCCGGGGTCGAGGACGACCGTGCCGTTCTGGTCGGGCACGAAGGTCATCTGCTCGCTCGGGCTGGTCAACAGCACCCGGGTGGGCGGTGTGGTGAACTCCAGGGCGGCCACACCGTTTCCGGCGGTGGCCCACACCCGGCAGGCCGGTTCGGCGTCGGTGCTCGGTGCGGGGGCGCGTAGCGCATCGGCCCCCGCACCGGTGGCCGGCCCGGGGTGGACCCTTGCCGTGGTGGAACGTGCTCTGGGTACGGTCGCCTCCGTGTTCGGGGCCAGGACGTTGCTTTCGGCCTGCTTCGGTGGGAAAAGCACCGACCCGGGGTCGGCCTTGGCCTCCATCAGTTCCTCGA